>JAYUEJ010000086.1:0-2450 GCA_043739265.1 Rhodopila sp.
CCGTTGGCGCCTGGCACCGATGTGGCGTTGTTCAACGGGCTGCTGTTGTATCTGCATCGCACCGGTAATGTCGATGCCGCGTGGTTCGGCCGGCACACCACCGGCCTGGCGCCGGCACTGGACGCCGCCGCCGGCTGGGACATCGATACGGTGGCCGCCGAATGCGGCATCGATCCCGAACTGGTCGAAACCTTTTACGATATGTTCGCCCGCACCATGCGGACGATGACGGTGTATTCGCAGGGGGTCAATCAATCCTCCACCGGAACGGACAAGGTCAACGCGATCATCAACTGCCATCTGGCGACCGGACGCATCGGCCGCCGCGGCATGGGTCCATTTTCGGTCACCGGCCAGCCGAATGCGATGGGCGGGCGGGAGGTCGGGGGGTTGGCGAACCAGCTTGCCGCGCATATGAAATTCGACGATCCGGCGGATCGGGCGGCGTTGCAGGCATTCTGGCGCGCCCCTACCCTGGCGGCGAAACCGGGGTTCAAGGCGGTCGAATTGTTCGACGCCGTGCTGGACGGGCGGGTCAAGGCGGTGTGGATCGTCGCGACCAATCCGGCCGCCAGCATGCCGCGTGCCGATCGGGTGCGGGCAGCGCTGGCCGCCTGCCCATTTGTTGTCGTTTCAGATTGTTGGCCGACAGATACATCCTCGCTGGCGCATGTCGTCCTGCCGGCGGCGGGCTGGAGCGAAAAAGACGGAACAGTAACAAACTCCGACCGGCGGATTTCCCGGCAACGCCCGTTCCGGACGGCGCCTGGTGAGGCGCGTCCGGATTGGTGGCAGTTCGCCGAGGTTGGGCGGCGCATGGGGTGGGCGGACGCATTCGCCTGGGAAACGCCCGCCGCGGTGTTTCGCGAACACGCCGCCCTGTCAGGTTATGCCAATGGCGGCCGGCGGATTTTCGACATCGGTGCGATGGCCGAGGTGGACGAGACTGGATTCGAAACGATGCCGTCGTTTCGCTGGCCGTTGCAGGCAGGTGCTGCAACCGAGGCCGGACGGCTGTTCACCAACGGCGGGTTTGCCACCCCGGACGGCCGCGCCCGCTTCGTTCCGACGAAGTATCAAGAGCCGCCGCGCGCCGGCAAGCAGCATCTGTTGCTCAACACCGGCCGGGTGCGCGACCAATGGCACACGATGACCCGGACCGGCCTGGCTCCGTCGTTGATGAGCCATACGCCGGAGCCGGTTCTGACGATCCATCCCGCCGATGCCGCGGCGGCTTGCATTACGCAAGGTGCCCTCACCCGCGTCTCCACCGCCGAGGGAGAGGTGCTGCTGCGCGCCGATCTGCGCCACACCCAGCGGCATGGCGAGATTTTCGCGCCGATGCACTGGACTGACCAGTTCGCGTCCACCGGTCCGGTTGGACGGGTGGTCAGCGGCAAGGTGGATCCGGTTTCAGGACAGCCGGAGCTGAAGGCGACCGAGGCGACGGTGCAGCCAGCAACGGTGCATTTCCACGGCCTGCTGCTGCGCCGGACGGGTGGCGTGCTGCCGGATATCTGCCATTGGGTGCGTATTCCGGTCACCGAGGGCCAGGTCTATCGCCTCGCCGGCTTACGGCCGATGCCGCTTGGCGAGGATCTGACCCGCTTTGCCTCGACGCTGCTCGACCTGCCGGCGGGCGCCGATTGGCTGGAGATGTCCGACACACGCCGCGGTGTGCTTCGGGTCGCGGCTGTGATCGATGGCGCGCTGGAGGCCTGTCTGTTTCTGGCGCGCGATGCCGCATCGTTGCCGAACGAAACGGCGGCCAGTGCGATGTTGGGCGCTCCGGTGCCGGATTCCGCGCGGGGGCAAATCCTGGCCGGCCGGATGTACGACGCAGCTTCGTCCGAGGGGCCCAGGATCTGTGCCTGCTTCGGCGTGACCCGCGACGCCATCCGCCATGCGGTCGTTACGCAACACCTGAAATCGGTCAAGCAAATCGGCGTGCTGCTGCAGGCCGGAACGAATTGCGGTTCCTGTATTCCTGAACTTGAGGAGATCCTGCGCGATGTTCGCATGCCCGCGGAATGAAATGATCGGCAGTGCCACCCTGGTCGGCGCCGGCCCCGGCGACCCGGACCTGCTGACGCTGCGCGCGGTGAAGGCGATTCAGCGGGCGGATGCGGTGCTGTATGATGCGTTGATCGACAAGTCGATCCTGGATCTGGCCCGTCCCGGTGTTCGGCTGATCGATGTCGGCAAGCGCTGTGGCCGGCATGCGATGAACCAGGCGGCGATCAACCGGCTGATTGTGACGTTGGCCCAGTCCGGTGCCCATGTCGTGCGGCTGAAGGGCGGCGATCCGTTGGTATTCGGCCGCGGCGGCGAGGAACTCGATAGCCTGCGCGCCGCCGGCGTGCCGGTCGAGGTGGTGCCCGGGGTCACCGCCGCCTGTGCGGTTGCCGCCAGCCTGCAGATTCCGCTGACCCATCGCGATGTGGCCCGGT
>JAYUEJ010000087.1:0-7383 GCA_043739265.1 Rhodopila sp.
AATCCTCCATGAACATGCCCCGCGCGGCGGTTGCCAGATCGAGCCGCCGGCGCCCCTCGGGCATGATAGCGAGGCCGGCGAGGATCTCGGCCTGGCAGACCGACGCCGTAAACAAAAGGTCGGCCGGCTGGCCGGACACCCAGGCCGTCACCTCCGGGGCCGGCGTGGCGCTCATCATGGCGGACAGCACGTTCGTATCGAGCAGGAACATCAGTCGAAGCGCGGCGGATTGCGTACGGGATCGCGCGGCGGCAGGTCCAGGGTGACGCCGCCGAGGGGCGCGAAGCGCGCCTGAATGCGCTCGTAGAGATTGCGGCCCGGCGGCCTGCCGGACGGAACCAGGGTCGTCTGAAGGATGCGCCTGGCCTCGGCTTCCATGGAATGGCCGTGCTCCGCCGCGCGGACGCGCAGCCGCTCCTTGAGCGCGGGATCGAGGTTGCGAATCGTGATGCTGCTCATCGGAACGTCGCCAGTTTGCATGATTTCATTGTAATCAATGATTGCGATGATGTCAAGTGATGTGGCGTTTTCATCGCCCACAGGTAGCACATCGATTGTCCGGTTTTTGCCCTTTTGTACCTGGCATGCCCGGGTTCTGGACGGTCCCCATCGTGAGTGGCGGCCAGCCCGGCCATGACGAAACGCCGAACACGGTCTATGACCAGCGGACCGTGATCGAACTCCCCATTTCCGATGCCCTGCCCGCCCTTCACAACGCGCTGAACGCCGGCCGCAACGCCGTGCTTGTCGCCCCGCCCGGCGCCGGCAAGACCACCCTGGTACCACTTGCCCTCCTCAATGCCCCCTGGCGCGGCGACGGCCGCATCCTGATGCTGGAACCACGCCGTCTCGCCACCCGCGCCGCCGCCACCCGCATGGCGTTTCTGCTGGACCAGCCACTGGGCAAAACCATCGGCTATCGCACCCGCCTCGACGGCGCCGGGTCCGCCGAAACGCGGGTTGAGGTCATCACCGAGGGCTTGCTGCTCCGACGGCTGCAATCGGATCCCGGCCTGGACGGAGTTGTGGCGGTGATCCTGGACGAAATCCACGAGCGGTCGCTGGAATCCGACCTCGGGCTTGCCCTGTGCCTCGACCTGCAGCGCATGCTGCGACCGGACCTGCGGCTGTTGGCGATGTCCGCCACGGCCGACGGGGCCCGCCTGTCAGGCCTGATGGACGCCGAGATCGTCGAAAGTGCCGGCCGCATGTTTCCGGTAACCGTGGAACACCAGCCGCGCGACATCGCCCATATCCGCGACCTGTCGGACGCCGTCGCGCGCGCCATCCGAACCGCATTGGCGAAACACGAGGGCGACATCCTCGCCTTCCTCCCCGGCATGGCGGAAATCCGCCGCACCCAAAGCGCCCTCGAAAACTGCGGCGCCCTGGTCCTGCCCTTGCACGGCGACCTGCCGCCAGCCGAACAGGACCGCGCCCTGCGTCCCGCCGACGGCCGGAGAATTGTTCTCGCCACCTCCATCGCCGAAACCTCGCTGACCGTCCCCGGCGTGCGCATCGTGGTGGACGGTGGCTGGCGCCGTACCCCTCGGCTTGATCCAGCCACCGGCCTAACCCGCCTGACCACCGCCCGCATCTCCCGCGCTGCCGCCGACCAGCGCGCCGGTCGCGCCGGCCGTGAGGCACCGGGAACCGCCATCCGGGTCTGGTCCCCGGCCCTGCATCGCGGCCTGCCTGCCTTCGACCGTCCGGAAATCCTGGAAGCCGAATTGTCCGGGCTGGTGCTGGAATGCGCCGCCTGGGGCACCGCGCCAGCCGATCTGTCGTTCCAGGACCAACCACCAGCCGGCGCCCTCGCCGCCGCCGCCGCATTATTGAAGGACCTTGGCGCCCTGGACGCCGACGACCGCATCACCCCCACCGGCCGGGACATGGCTCGGATCGGCGCCCATCCCCGTTTGGCGGCGATGATGCTGGCCGCGGGCACGGCCGAACAGTCCGCCCTCGCCGCCGATCTGGCCGCACTGCTGGAGGAACGCGACCCGCTGCGTACTCAGGACGCGCCCGCCGACATCGCCACCCGACTGGCGGCGATATCCTATGGCGACCCCAACGCCGACCGGGGCGCCCTCAACCGCATCCGCCGAACCTCCAGCCAGTATCGCCGTCGCATGCGGGTGCCCAACGACACACAGGCGGCTGGCGAGCCTGGCCCGCTGCTCGCCGCCGCCTTCCCCGATCGTATCGCCCAGCGGCGCGGCGAACCCGGGTCCTTCCGTCTGTCCGGCGGCGGCAGCGCCCGCATTCCGGTCACCGATCCGCTGGCGAAAGCCGGGCTGCTGGTCGCCGCCTCGCAGGAGCTGAAAGCGTCATCGCGCATCCGGCTGGCGGCGACGCTGGACCCCGACGCCCTGCCGCCGTCGCTCGCCGCGCGGATAACCGAGCAGGTGGAATCCGGTTTCGATTCCGTGACGGGAACCGTCCTGGTGCGCCGCCGCCGGCGTCTGGGCGCGCTGATCTTGTCCGACCGCACCGCACCAGGCGACCCGGCGCTGATCGCCGAGGCGCTGGCCAACGCCGTCGCAAACCAGGACCTTCGCCCGCTGCCGTGGACCGACGCGACCCGCCAACTTCAGGCCCGGGTGGCGCTGATGCGGGGGATCGAACCCGATGCCGGCTGGCCCGATATCGCCGACTCGCTGCTGAAGGCAACGGTCCAGGATTGGCTCACGCCGTTTCTGGCCGGCGTCACCCGTCTGTCGGATGCCGGAAAACTGGACCTCCACGACATCCTGCGGGGAACGATGTCCCGGCACCTCGCGTCACGCCTGGACCGCGAGCTTCCCACCCATCTGCCCCTGGCTACCGGCCGCGCCGCGATCGACTATACCGAGGGATCGCCGCTCGCCGCCGCCAAGGCGCAGGCGTTCTACGGCATGGCGACGACCCCGCTGCTCGCCGGCGGCCGCATCCCGTTGCGGCTGTCGCTGTTATCCCCCGCCGGACGGCCGATCGCGGTGACCGCGGACCTCGCCGGATTCTGGAAAGGCGCCTGGGCCGACGCCCGCCGGGACATGCGCGGACGCTACCCCAGGCACCGCTGGCCGGAAGACGGCGCCGATCCCGCACAAAACTGAACGAGAAACTGATCCGTCAATTCTTGTTACAGCCGCGCAGCCATGCCATCTCTTTCACGTCAAAGCCGTTCATCAGGAGAACCGCCCCAACCATGGCAGCCGCCCTCTCGCTCAGCCGGCCCGCACCCATGCCCTGGCATCGGCTTTCCCGCGCACTCATGCTCAGCACCGTCCTGCTGGCATCGGCTTGCGCGCCGCCACCAGCAAGCGCCCGTTCCGCCCCGGAAAGCCTGGCGCCGTTGGTCAAGAAAGTGCTGCCGGCCGTGGTGAACATCGCGGTGACGGAAACCGTCTCCGGCGGCGACATGCTCAGCGAACTGCCGGCGGAACTGCGCGACACCCCGCTGGGGCGCGAATTCCGCCGCCGTTTCGCCAATCGGAAGGAACAGGTCGCCGGCGCCGGGTCAGGCTTCATCATCGATCCGACCGGCATCATCGTCACCAACAACCATGTGGTCGGTCACGCCGACAAGATCGTCGTCTCCCTGACGGACGGCCGCCAGTTACCCGCCACCGTGCTGGGTCACGACGAACTGACCGACATCGCGGTGATCAAGGTCAACAGCCCGGACCCGCTGCCCAGCGTGCCGTGGGGCGATTCCCGCAAGGCCGAGGTCGGCGACTGGATTTTGGCCGCCGGCAATCCGTTCGGGCTGGGCGGTTCGGTGGCGGTGGGTATCATCTCGGCCGAGGGCCGCGACCTGGGCAACGGACCCTTCGACAATTTTCTGCAGTTGGACGCACCGATCAATCCCGGCAACTCAGGCGGTCCGGTGTTCAACATGGACGGCCAGGTGATCGGCGTGAGTTCGGTGATCGTCTCCCCAACCGGCGCATCGGTCGGCATCGGCTTTGCCATCCCCAGCGAGGCGGTCAGCCGCATCGTCGCTCAACTTCTCAGCAAGGGCTCGATCGAGCGGGGTTGGCTAGGGGTTTCCGTGGAGGAGCGGAGTGTCGGGGTGACCATCGCCAAACTGGACAGCAACGGACCGGCGGCAAAATCGGGATTGCGGTCCGGCGACGTTGTCGTGGCGATCAACGGCGAGAAAATCGACAGTTCGCGGGGGCTGATCCGGGCCGTTGCGGCGGTTCCACCCGGCAACAGTATCCGCATTACCTTCCGCCGCGGCGGGCGGGAGATGCAGATCGCGGTCGCTGTCGGTCGCCGGCCAAACGAACAGGCCGGTTAGCATGCGACGGCGCCGGCGCGGCTGGCCCCGGTTATTGCCTCGGTCATTGCGAGAAGAAAGGCGACGCGGCAAACTGATTCCGGAAACACGACCCGCGGATCGCCGCGTCGCCTCGCCTCTTCCAATGACTACCGCCGGGTCCAGGCCGGCACGGCTCCCTGTGACTTTAGAACAACGGGTTAAACGGATATCGACCCCTGGAGGAGAGCACCATGCGCATCCTGTTGGTTGAGGACGACAAGGACGTCGCCGCCTTCGTCGTGCGCGGTCTGCGTGAGGCCGGGCATGTGGTGGAACATGTCGATAACGGCCGCGACGGACTGTTCATGGCCGCCAGCGAGACGTTCGATGCGATGATTCTCGACCGCATGCTGCCGGGCGGCATCGACGGACTGAAAATCCTGGAAACCCTGCGCGGCCAGAAGAACGCCGTGCCGGTGCTGATCCTGTCCGCCATGGCCGAGGTCGATGACCGGGTCAAAGGCCTGAAAGCCGGCAGCGACGACTACCTGACCAAGCCGTTTGCCTTCGCCGAACTCCTCGCCCGCGTCGAAGCCCTGAACCGCCGCGGCAAAGGCGAAGGTCCGGTGACCAAGCTGACGGTCGAGGACCTGGAGCTGGACCTGCTGTCGCGCCAGGTGAAACGCGCCGGCCAGAAGATCGACCTGCAACCCCGCGAATTCCGCCTGCTGGAATACCTCATGCGCCACGCGGGTCAGGTGGTGACCCGCACCATGCTGCTGGAAGGCGTTTGGGACTACCATTTCGACCCGCAGACGAATGTGATCGACGTGCATGTCTCCCGCCTGCGGCAGAAAGTGGACAAGCCGTTCCCGACTGGCCTGATCCAAACTGTACGTAATGCCGGCTACATGTTGCGAGCAGAACCAACATAGTATCGTCGCGTCATACCGTCCCACCCCATCCTCACAGCCGGGACAAACCCCAAAGGCCTCAGGATCGGAGGCATCAGGACGGAGGGGAGCAAGGCAGATTCTCTTCTCCTCCCTCATGGACCGTCGTGTTGTCCGGGCCATGACGGAGACAGAGAATGCTGGCCATGACCAAAAAACAGCCACCGGCCATCAAGGCATGACCTCCTGCGGCATCTTCCGCTCCGCCGGTTTCCGATTCGGGGCGATCTACGCCCTGCTGCTCGCTGTCAGCGCCACCGCGCTCGCCATTTTCCTGTGGTGGGCGACGGCGGGCCTGCTGGACCGCCAAACCGAGGCCGCGATCCACGCCGACGCCCAAAGCCTGGCGGAGCGCTGGGCCGACGACGGTCTGCGCGGCCTGATGACCACGATCGAGGAACGGCTGGCGCAAAATATCGACGACGATGCGATCTATCTGCTGGTCGATGACACGATGAAACGCATTGCCGGCAACCTTGCAAGCTGGCCGGATCTGGCGACGACCGCCGGTTCGGGGTATGAATTGCCGATCATGCGGGCCGGCATGATGTCCATCGCAAACGTTCAGCGCTACGATCTGCCCGGCGGGCTTCATTTGCTGATCGGCCGCGACATCGAGGTCCGCGCCCATTTGCGGAAAATGCTGACCGACGCATTGCTCTGGGCCGCCGTGGTCGTGATCCTGATGGCGACCATCGGCGCATTGGTCGTGCGCAACCTGTTTCGCCGCACGTTGGCCAACATCTCGGCCACCGCGGTTGCCATTGCCGGCGGCGACTTCGCCCGGCGCGTCAGGTTGACCGGCCGTGGCGACGAGTTCGACCAGGTAGCGGACGTGATCAACGACATGCTGGACCGCATCGGTCGCCTGATGGACGGCGTGCGCGGCGTATCCAATGCCATCGCCCACGATCTGCGCACCCCGATCACCCGCGCCCGCATCCGGCTGGAAGACGCCGCGCTGCATGCCAAAAATCCGGACGATTTGCACGCCGCGATCGACCGAGCCATCGTCGATCTCGATAGCATCGTGGCGGTATTCCAGGCCCTCCTGCGCATCGCCGAGATCGAGGCCGGGTCCCGCCGCTCATCGTTCGCGCGCTTCGACCTCGCCCCGCTGCTGGTTGAGGTCGCCGATCTGTACGGTGCGGTGGCCGAAGAACACGGTATCGTCCTGACGCTCGAAACCGCGGACACTTTACCGGCCTACGGCGACAAGGCGATGATCCATCAGGGCATCGCCAACCTCGTCGATAACGCGGTCAAATTTTCCCCGGATGGTGGTACGGTTCGCCTGACCGCTTCGCTTTCCGGCAAGGTTTCGATCACGGTCAGTGACCAGGGGCAGGGTATTCCGCCTGCCGATCTACAAAACGTGACCGACCGCTTTTTTCGCGGCGAAACCGCGCGCAGCACGCCGGGTTCCGGGCTTGGCCTGTCGTTGGTGCTGGCGGTAGCCCAACTGCATGGTGGCGAGTTGCGGCTGGAAGACAACCGGCCCGGGCTGCGCGCCATTTTGTCGTTGCCGCTGCCCGAGAACGAGGAACTCCGCCGCAATGCGGTCTGATAGGCAAGGGGATCGCGTTCGCATCCTCGTCGGTTGCGGAAAATGCGGTTGACCCGCGGCTTCAGGATACAAGCGGAATCGGGCATATCTAACCGCGTTTTCACATGTAACCGCAGGCAGAGAACGGCAGATTGTGGCATAGATGGCGCCATGTCGCGTGTTTGCTTGTTCACAACCCCCGGTTCGCTGTTGGCGCTTGGCATCTGGTCGATGATCTCCGCCACGCCAGTCGGCGCCCAGGTGCCCGCGGTCCAGGTCAAGCCTATGCAACTCACCACCGACACGCCGGAATACTGTCTGCACTTGCTGGACCGAATCAGCGATCAGGTTCGCCTCGCGACGGCGCCAGTTCCGCGCGAAGTCACCATCCTGACAACGGAAGGCCAGCGTATGTGCGCGCATGGTCAAATCCGCAGCGGCATCGCGCGGCTGCGTAGCGCGGTGATGATGATGATGGAGAGGAACGACGGCCCCGCCAGACGATAGATTTCTTCTATCGCAAGATGCGTCCGCTTTCTTGCATTTATCCTTTTGGATGCCTTTATAAAGGAAGAATCACGAATTATAATCTATCTGGGAGAATTGAATGGCCGATTACGAGCCATGGAACGAAG
>JAYUEJ010000088.1:0-2444 GCA_043739265.1 Rhodopila sp.
TGCACGCGCTGCATCCGGTTCATTACCGAAGTGGCGGGCGTGCCGGACCTCGGCGCCACCGCCCGCGGCGAGCATATGGAAGTCGGCACCTACGTCGAAAAGGCCCTGAGTTCGGAACTTTCGGGAAACATTATCGATTTGTGCCCGGTCGGCGCCCTGACCTCGAAACCCTACGCCTTCGTCGCCCGCCCTTGGGAACTGGCGAAAGTCGATAGCATCGACGTGCTTGACGCGGTCGGCACCAACATCCGCATCGATGCGCGCGGCACCGAAGTATTAAGAATTCTCCCGCGCATCAACGAGGACGTCAACGAAGAATGGCTGGGGGACAAATCCCGCTTCGCCATCGATGGACTGAAACGCCGCCGGCTGGATCGCCCCTGGGTGCGCGAAAACGGCAAACTGCGAGCCGCCACCTGGGACCAGGCTTTCGATGCCATCGCCGCCAGGTTGAAGACGCTGCCAGCCGACCGCATCGGCGCCATTGCCGGCGATCTGTGCGATGCCGAAAGTATCCTGGCGCTGAAAGACCTGCTTGCCAGCCTGGGTTCCACCAACATCGACTGCCGTCAGGACGGCGCTCGGTTGGATGCATCGCGGCGGGATTTCTACTGCTTCAACACCTCCATCGCCGGGATCGAGGATGCCGACGCGATCCTTCTCGTCGGCTCCAACCCGCGCAAAGAAGCGCCGGTGTTGAACGCCCGCATCCGTAAGGTTTGGGCAGCCCACGGGACCCCGGTCGGCGTGATTGGCAGCGAAACCGACCTGACCTATCCCGTCCTGCATCTGGGCGCCGAACCGTCGCTGCTGACGGACCTGCACAATGGCACGCACGCCTTCGCCACCACGCTCGCCAACGCGAAAAAACCGATGATCATCGTGGGGCAGGGTGCGCTGGCGCGTCCCGACGGCAGCGCGATCCTGGCCGCGGCGTGGCGGCTGGCGGCGCAAATCGGCGCATTGTCGCAGGACTGGCACGGCTTCAACGTGCTGCACACCGCGGCCGGTCGCGTCGGTGCGCTGGACCTGGGTTTCGTGCCCGGACCGAACGGCAAATCGGTGGATGCCATGTTGAACGGCGGGGTTGATCTGCTCTGGTTGCTGGGTGCCGACGGTTTCGATCCAGCCCGCATCGCGGCCGGAACCTTCGTCGTCTATCAGGGCCACCACGGCGATGCCGGGGCGCAACGCGCGGACGTGATCCTGCCGGGTGCCGCCTACACCGAAAAATCCGGCACCTACGTTAACACCGAAGGCCGAGCGCAACGGGCTTTCAAGGCGGTGTATCCGCCGGGGGAGGCGCGGGAGGATTGGACCATCCTGCGCGCCTTCAGCGCGGTGATCGGCAAAGCCCTGCCGTACGACACGATCGAAGCCCTCCGCGCCCGGATGGAGCAGATCAACCCGGTGTTCGGCCGTATCGGTTTCATGCCGCGCTTCGGCTGTTCCGATCACACCGGCCCAGCCGGCGATCCAGCTGTCCTCAGTGACGCGCCGCTGGTGTCGTCCGTGCCGAATTACTACGTGACCGATCCGATCAGCCGGTCCAGCCCGACCATGGCGGCGTGTGTCGAAGCGCAGCTACAACCCGCACTCGCAGCGGAATAAACCGATGATCGATTTCCTCTACAACACCGATCTCGGCTTCGTCATTCTGACCGTCATCAAGGCGTTGATGGTGCTGGTGCCGCTGCTGATCGGAGTCGCCTACCTGACCTATGCCGAACGCAAGGTGATGGCGGCGATGCAGTTGCGCAAAGGCCCCAACGTCGTCGGACCGTTCGGCCTGCTGCAGCCGTTTGCCGACGCGATCAAGATGCTGATGAAGGAAACCATCATCCCGACCGGATCGAACCGGTTTCTGTTCTTGATCGCACCGATGCTGACCTTCTCGCTGGCCATGCTCGCCTGGGCGGTCATTCCGGTCAGCGAAGGCTGGGTGGGCGCCGACATCAATGTCGGAATCCTCTACCTGTTCGCGATTTCCTCGCTCGGTGTCTATGGAATTATCATCGCCGGCTGGGCGTCGAATTCGAAATACGCCTTCCTCGGCGCCATGCGATCGGCCGCGCAGATGGTCAGCTATGAGGTCTCGATGGGCTTCGTGCTGGTCACCGTCATGCTGTGCGTCGGCAGCCTGAACCTGACCGACATCGTCCACGCACAAACGAAAATCTGGTTCTGCATCCCGCTGTTCCCGATGTTCGTCATCTTCTTTATTTCGGCGCTGGCGGAAACCAACCGTTCGCCGTTCGATCTGCCGGAAGGTGAATCCGAAATCGTCGCCGGCTTCTTCGTCGAATACTCATCGCTGAGCTTCGGCCTGTTCTTCCTCGGCGAATACGCCAACATGATCCTCATGAGCGCGCTGACCACCCTGCTGTTCCTGGGTGGCTGGCTGGCGCCGTTCGGGGTGGAACCGTTCACCTGGATCCCCGGCG
>JAYUEJ010000089.1:0-7364 GCA_043739265.1 Rhodopila sp.
ATCGTTACCTTCCTGGAAGCGATCGCCCTGTTCGGATCCCCGGCGCTGATCGCGATCCCGGCGCGTTTCAACGTTGTAACGACGCAGTTGCTGCAATTCTTCAGCCAGCCGATCAGGTCAGAGGTCGCCGCCGCCTATGCCGTGCCGCTGCTGCTGATCACCGTCGTCCTGTTCGGGCTGCAACGCCAGCTTGTTCGCCGCCGCGGCTTCGTTGCGCTGACCGGCAAGGGCGGCGAACGGCGGGTGATGGAAATCGGTCCCTGGCGCTGGGTCATGTTCGGCTACGCCATGTTCATTCTGACCCTTTCAGTATTGCTGCCTTATCTGGTGCTGGGGCAGGCGGCGCTGTCGAAAGCCTGGGGCCGCGGCTTCAGCCTGGACAACCTGACACTGCACAATTTCACCTACCTGCTGTTCGAACATGACACCGCCGCGAAATCGGTCGTGAACAGCTTTACCTACGCCGCCGCCGCGGCATCCATCGCCATCGTGCTGGGCCTGTCCATCGCCTATATCGCCAGCCGCCGCCTGCTGCCGTTCGCCGGAATCCTCAGTTTCCTGTGCATGGCGCCGTTCGTGGTGCCCGGCATCGTGCTGGCGATCGCCTTTTATGCCGCCTATGCGCCGCCGCCGTTCGCGCTGTATGGCACGGCGCTTATCCTGATCCTGGCCTTCGCCACCCGCTTTCTGCCGATCGGGTTCGCCAACGCCGACGCCGCCATCCGAGCGATCAATCCGGAAATGGAGGAGGCTGTCCGCATCCTGGGCGGCGGCCGGCTGCATGCCATCCGCAAAGTCATCGCGCCGCTGATGAAACGCAGCCTGATCGGCGCATGGCTTTTGGTGTTCATCCCGGCCACGCGGGAGCTGTCAACCGCCATGTTCCTGTATGGGCCGAAAACCCGCACCATGTCGGTCATGCTGATGGACATGAGCGAGGAGGGCAATTTCGAAAGCCTGGCCGCCTTGGGCTTTCTGTTGCTGGCGGCCACCCTGATCATCGTCGGCCTGGCCACCGCCTTGCTGGGCCGAGACTTTATGCTGCGCCGGGAGAGACAATGACCGATATAAAGCTTTCCCTCGTTGGCCTGGGCAAAACCTTTGGGCGCGTCCCGGCGGTCGAGGATGTCTCCTTGTCGTTGCGTTCGGGAGAATTCGTCTCCCTGCTGGGCCCGTCCGGCTGCGGCAAGACGACGACGCTGCGGATGATCGCCGGCTTCATGAAGCCAACCACTGGACGGATCGAGGTCAACGGCCAGACGGTGTCGTCTCCCACCACCGTTGTGCCACCGGAACGGCGCGGCATGTCGATGATTTTCCAGAGTTACGCGATCTGGCCGAACATGACGGTGGGCCAGAACGTCGCATTCGGGTTGAAGCTGCGGAAAATCTCGTCGGCCGAAGTGACCCAGCGGGTGCATCGCATCCTGGACACCGTGCGGCTTCGGCATCTGCAGGATCGTTACCCGGCCGAACTGTCCGGCGGTCAGCAGCAACGGGTCGCCCTGGCGCGGGCCATCGTCATCGAACCCGAGGTGCTGCTGCTGGATGAGCCGCTGTCCAACCTGGATGCGAATCTTCGCGAGGAAATGCGCAGCGAGATCCGGCGTCTGCACGATGCGTTCCAGATCACGACGGTCTATGTGACGCATGACCAGTCGGAGGCGATGGTCACCAGCGACCGCATCGTGGTGATGAACCACGGCCGCATCGAACAGGTCGATGATCCGGTGTCGCTGTACCGGCGGCCGAAAACCCGCTTCGTCGCAGGCTTCATCGGTCGCACCAACCTGTTGGACGGCCGCCGCGACGGCAACCGGATCGTTTTTCCCGGCTTCGACGTGCCGGCCGCAACCGCGCCGGACAGCGCGTTTCCCGGCGCCAGTTTCTCGGTGCGTCCGCAGACCATCGTACTGCACAGCGCGCCGCCGGCGGATCGCGGCGGCATGTGGTGGGTCGCGGGCACGATTGAGGAACGCGCCTATCTGGGCGAATACTGGGAATATGTCGTTCGCCCGGCCGGTTCTGAAATGCGGGTCCGGGTCAGCACGCCGCCAAACGACATGCATGCGGTGGCCGAGGATGTATGGATGGCAATCGATCCGTCCCGGATCGCGCCGATCCCCGGCCCGGAAGGAAACGAACAGTGAAAATTCCCCTGAACACGGACAACATGCTGGCCGAAACCGACGGCGCGATCGGCTGGATGACCTTCAACAAACCGGCCCGCCGCAACGCCGTGTCGGTGGATATGTGGGAAGCCATGCCGGTTATTCTCGACCATTTCGAACAGGATCCGGCGGTGCGGGTGATCGTCCTGAAAGGCGCCGGCGACCAGGCGTTCGTCTCGGGCGCCGACATCTCGCAGTTTGAGTCAGTGCGGTCGTCGCAGGCGGCCAACGCCCACTATGAAAAAATCAGCGGCGAGGCGAGCCGGCGGTTGATCGCCTGTTCCAAACCGACGATCGCGATGATCCAGGGGTTTTGCATCGGCGGCGGCCTGGCGATCGCCATCGGCTGCGACATCCGCATCGCCAACACAGGCGCCCGTTTCGGCGTGCCGGCCGCTCGGCTCGGGTTGGGTTACGCCGCGCCAGGGGTCAAACGGCTGATGGACCTTGTCGGCCCGTCGTTCTCCAAGGAGATATTCTTCACCGCCCGGCATTTTTCCGCCGCCGAAGCCAAGGAGATGGGTCTGGTTAACCGGGTCGTAGCCGATGATGCCCTGGAGGCCTACACGCGTGGCTATTGTGCCACGATCGCGGACAATGCGCCGATGACGATGCACGCGTTGAAACGCACGGTGGGGGAGTTGGCGCGTGGCGACAAAGCTGATCTGGCCGCGTGCGACGCGCTGGTGCAAGCCTGTTTCGACAGCGATGATTACCGCGAGGGGCGGCGAGCTTTCATGGAGAAGCGGCGCCCAGTGTTCCTTGGGTCTTGAGGTTCCGGGTGGCGCCGGTCGCTTTGGCTCTGTTTGACGCACGGGGGGCCGAACAAGCGGACCGGCGAGCGCTGGAGGGGGCGACAAAATTTGAGACTGTGATAAATAATACCAATCCGTGATTAACTCAACTCTCCGAAGGGGGGATTCTCAACCCGGGATCATTCCGAGTCGATACTCCGACGCGGCGATGCGCATTGGGGGAAGTTTCGGATGGGCAACGCGCTACAGATCACACGAGCAGACCACACGAGTAGCGCGCTTCGGGGTCTTGCCAGCAAGTGTCGCGACGGCGCGCAGGTTCGCGGCCTCTTGGCTCTGGCGATGGTTTTGGATGGTCATCCGCGCAGCGAGCCCGCATCGTCCAATGGCATGGATCGGCAAACATTGTGCGATTGGGTTCACCGCTACAACGAGAACGGCGCCGACGGGTTGAAGTCCCGCCCAAGCCCCGGCCGCCCGCCATTTTTGACAGAGCAACAAATGGCCGAGCTGTATGAACTGGTGGTCAAGGGACCCGACCCGGTGACCGACAAAGTCGTGCGTTGGCGGTGTGTGGACCTGCTGACCGTGGTCAAACAGCGCTTCTCGGCACCACGGCCGCGACGCCGATCGAAATCTGATTCCAGGACGAGGCCAGAGTGGGTCAGAAGGGAACGCACGCCTACATCTGGGCGTCGGCGCCGCGGTGATCATGCCCGCCGCCAATGCCGAGGCGATGAGCGAGCATCTGAAAGAACTCAGCACCCGGGTGACAGCCAGTTCGATCGCGGTCGTCATCTGTGACGGTGCCGGTTGGCACCAGCGGGGCAAGGAACTGATTGTGCCCGGTAATATACGGCTGCTGACATTGCCGGCATATTCGCCGGAACTGAACCCGATGGAGAACGTGTGGGACTCTCCGCGGCAAAACAAACTATGTGCCCAGGTTTGGGACACCTATGACGACATACTGGAGGCTTGCAAAAATGCCTGGAATTGGCTGATTGACGATCCAGATCGCATCCAATCCATGGGCACCCGCGGCTGGGCGAGTGTCAATGCTTAGGCGGATTGGTATAAGACAGCGGACAGTCAAAAGGCCGGCCCCCGAACGGAGGCCGGCCCCATAACGTTACTCCGCCGCGACTTTTTGCCCGACGAGATCGGTCGAATACCGCAGATGCACCGGGGCATTCGCTTCCCATGGATCCTTCAGGCCCAGTTTGGCGCCGAATTCCTTGATCGCCGGCATCACTTCGCCGCACAGTAGTTGAATGCACCGGCGCCGGTCTTGCTTGCTGACGTTGCCGTCGTTCGCCCAGATCGCCATGATTCCCGGACGGGTATGTTCGACCAGATACTTCAGCCGCTCGATCACCTGATCCGGCGTGCCGGCGACGATCATCGTCGAATTGATCTGATCCTCGAACGTCGGGCTGCCACGCGGGTTCTTGGCGCGCCCGGTGGAGAACTCCACGAACGCCCGGCGTCCGGACGGTGAGAAATACCCTGCCGGATTGGCCCAGACCGGGTTTGCCAGACCGGTGAACTCGCCCTGCATCCACATGAACTGGCGCGCGTTCTCCAGCGCCTTTTCTTCGGTGTCCTGCACATGCACGCGGATCAGATAACCGAAATTCTCCGGTCCGGCGGTGTAACCGACATCCAGCGCGGCCTGATTATAGGTTGCCTGAATGGTCTTGGTCGCCTCGATCGAAGTATTCAACGCGATATACGGATAACGCTGCTGCGCCGTCCAGATCACGGTTTCCTTTGACAACACACCCGGTATCCATACCCGCGGATACGGCTGCTGCAGCGGCAATGCCCAGGGATTCACCACACGCTGCTGATAATGCGTGCCTTCCCAGCGAAACGGCCCGGGTTGCGTCCAGGTCTTCTGCACCAGATCGTGCGCCTCCATGAACCGCTCGCGGTTGAACGCCGGGTTCACCCCGTTGGCCAACTGCTCCTGCCCGCCGCCGCGCACAAAGCCCGACACCAGCCGGCCCTTGGAGATCATGTCGATCATCGCCAGCTCTTCCGCGAGCTGCACGGGGTTTTCCGTCAGCGGTAACGGATTGCCCAGGATAACGATTTTGACGCGGTTGGTGACGGCCGCCAAAATCGAGGCGAACATGTTGGTGCGCGCCTGCATGCAGAACGGGGCATTATGATGCTCGTTCAACATGATCCCGTCGGCGCCGTATTCTTCGGCCAGGATGTATTCTTCCAGGTATTCGTTATACAGCCGGCTGCCTTCGACCGGATTGTAGTGCTTGTTGGAAAACGTCAGCGCGGTGGCGCCGAAATCCAGGCCGGCCTGCTCATCGTAGGCGGACATCGGTTGTTCGGTGAAGTACATCATATGCATGGCGGAAGACCTCCTTCAGCTACGAGACAAAAAATCGATCGCCAGTTTGGCGACGGCATCGGGTTTTTCCATTTCGGCGAAATGTCCGCAGCCCGGAATGGTCGTCAGGGTCGCACCCGCCAGCGCGCGGGCATAGGCATGACCGGCGCTCAGCGGAACGATTTTGTCGTCGTCGCCCCAGATCACCAGAGCCGGCGCGCGGACGCCGCCCAGCAAATGCGGCAAGGTCTGACTGTACATGTAGGGTTTCCAGGCGGTCCGGAAACTCATTTCGCGCGCGATATCCCAGGCTTCCAACTGATCGGTGGACACATCGCCATAGACGGCGGCGAACGCGGCCTCGTCATGAAATCCCGAGCGCGGGTAGTCGATATACGAGACGATCGCCTGGTCGGCGATATCGCCGTCCGGCGGCTTGATGCCCATCGGGCCGACAAGGACCAACGCCTTGTAAGCCTCGGGTGCCAGACTGGCCATTTCCGCCGCGATCCAGCCGCCGAAGCCCAGTCCGATCAGCGACGCGCCCTTGCAACCCAGATCCGCCAGCAGCCAGGCGTAGATCGCCGCGATGTCGCGCGGGTGGCGCATCCATTGCGGCCGCTCCGACTTGCCCCAGCCGGGGTGATGCGGGATCACGACCTCAAACTTCGCGGCCAGCGCATCATAGAATGGCAGGCGGTCCAGGGTGCCGATATCGTGATGCAACACCAGGACCGTCCTGCCGGTGCCTGCCCGGGAGACATGCAGTTTAAGCCCGGCGATCTCTTTGACCGTATCGGTCCACACGACGCTCATTCCTTGGGTTCCCTTTCCGGATTTCGAAAGGCAGGATACTCACCGGTAGCCCCGGTGTCCAATTTGGTGTGGACTGTCCATTGTCGGCCCATCCGGTCCGGGGCAATCCGTATCAAACGATCTCGGCCGGGTGCGGGCGGTTCGGCTCCTGATCCGTCTCGATGCCGATCCGGACAGGGGTGCGGCGGAGGCGGAATCGGTCATGCCGGGGTATTGTCACGCTGGCTGAAATCTTGCTCGGAGCCGCCGGACCTGGCCGCTCGGGCGATCCTCCGCGTGACGCATGGTGCTGGAAACGGGCGGCCGTTACGGACTGGATACGCGGCTTTTTTTTGCAGGCAGATGAACGCCGATGAACGCCGATGAACGCCGATCAGGGGGATATGATGCGCCGTCGCCGGGCGAATGGATTTGGGCTTGATGAACCGGTCATTCGCCGCTCGGACGGTCAGATTTTGGCCTTTTGGCGATCCTGACACAGGCTGTTCGTTTGATCGCAGACAATAGCCACGTTATGCCCGGACCGCGATCCAACCGCATCGGCGTTCATCCCGCTGATCGGCGTTCATCTGTCTGCAAAAAAACCACGAGCGGCCGGACACGGGCCGTGGCGGAGGGCGACGGCCTGCCATCCAGGCCTTTGTTTGCTTAAGACGTCGCCTATGCCGCCGCGGCCCGTCCGAACAAGGGATAGGTGGTCGCGCCGCCCAAATGCAGTTCCACCAATGCGCCGTTGCCGAAGGTGGCAAAGACCTCGGCGGGCAGGATGGCGTCGCCGTTCGTCCAGCGCAGGTTTTCGGCGGTCTCGTAGTCATGGTAGCCATGGGTCAGGCGCGCGTCTTCGGCCTCGATCGTCGCGAGGTGGCGGCCCTGTATCAGCACGACCCGCCGCAGCGCCACGCCCAGCGATCTTGGGTCGCGGGACAACCCAAGCTCAGTTGGGACGGACTCGCGGGACACGATGCGTACGCTTTTGGGGCGGCTTTGCAGGCGGAAGACATGCATCATGCCGCGGCGCTCGTGCGCCTCGACGCGGACGCCGTCGATCAGCAGGTGCAGGTCGGGGTCTTCGGTTGTAGGCAGCAAGGTGCGCGGCCCGGCGCGGTCGAGTAAGCGTTTCCATATTGCATCGCTCTGTCCGGCGTCTTTCCGGCGCGATCATGAAATGCGCCGGTTATTGCCAGGAAGCGCGCTTTAAAGGCGATAGAGTGAGGAGAGCTAAGTAAATGTCTGATCCCTATATTGGCCAAATCGAGGCCTTTCCATATG
>JAYUEJ010000090.1:0-2427 GCA_043739265.1 Rhodopila sp.
TGCTGCACCGCCTGAGCGATAGACTGGGTCGCCACGCCCTGCTCCTCCACCGAACCGGCGATGAGCGTGGCGATCTCGTTCATCCGCTGAATGGTGCAGCCGATGGACCGCAGCGCCGTCACCGCATGCCCTGTCGCCTGCTGCATGGCCGCGATCTGGCCGCCAATCTCCTGCGTCGCCTTCGCGGTCTGGGTCGCCAAATTCTTCACCTCGCCGGCCACCACGGCGAAGCCTTTCCCGGCATTCCCGGCGCGAGCCGCTTCGATGGTGGCATTCAGTGCCAGCAGGTTGGTGCGGGCGGCGATGTCGCTGATCAGCCGGACCACGGCACTGATCCGTTCGGCCGCCTTACTCAGCCCGCTGACGCTGGCATCGGTCGCCTGAGCCTCCGACACGGCCGTTCCGGCGATCCGAGCGGATTCCGCGACCTGACGGGCGATCTCGGCGACCGAGACCGCGACTTCCTCGGCCCCGGCGGCGGCTGTGTTGACGCTTTGTGACGCCTGATCGGACGCGATCGACGCCGCCGAGGTGCGCTGTCCGGCAGCGACAGCACTTTGCCGCATCATGGCGGCAGCCTCGCGCATCCCATCGGCTGACTCCGCGACGGTGCGGGCGATGGCGCCCACGCTTTCCTCAAACTGCCGCACCAGACGCACCTGCCCGGTCACCGTGCGCCAGGTCAGCAGCGGACCGGCATAGACTCCGTCCCGGTCGAAGATCGCGCTGATCCGCAGATCGAGTATCTCCGCACCCAGCGTGATCCGGGTGCGATGCGGCAGTTTGGCCGGATCGGCGATTAAATCGCGCTGGCCTCGCGCGTTTGGATGAAACACATCGATGCCCTGGCCCACCAGTTTAGCGACTGGAACCGCGATCGCATGCTGCACGGTTTGCAGACTCTGCCGAGCTTCGGCGTTCAGGTAGGTGATGCGGAAGTCGCCGGCGGGTTCGGCGGTCATGATGCTGACGGGCAACTGCTCGATTATTTGCGCCTGGAGGAAGGTCTGCCGCATCACGTTGCGCAGGGTTTCGACGGATGCCGCCATTTTGCCGATCTCATCGCCCCAGGTGGTATAGGGGACGGCCTGGTCGGTCTTGCCACCGGCAATGGCCTGAACGATGCGGGTCAGCCGACGGATCGGGCCGGCGAGCATGCGGATAACCACCGCGCCCAGGGTTACCATCAGCAGCACGATCGCACCAACCATCATCAGAATGTTGTTTGATGCCTGACGTCCCGCCGCCAGCGCGCTATTCGACGCCGATCGCTGGCGGTCGGCCGCGATTGCGGTGAGTTTGTCAAACGCCGACCGCATGGCCTGGCTGGCGGTTTCGACATCGACCCCGGCGACCTGATCCAGTTGCCGCGACATCGCGATCAGATCGGTCGCCGCGGTAGCGATTGCCTTGCCGATGTTCTCGACCATCCTCGCGTCCGCCTTGATGCCGTCCGGTGCGGGGCCGGACAGGATGGCTGCCATGCGGACGGTCGACTCTGCCGTTGCCTCGCGGACGTCATTGGCGGCCGACGCGGTGCCGGTGGCCAGGAACATCATCGCCGCGGCCTGAACGCGGCTCATGGCCAGACGGTAGCGATTCGCCGCCTCGACGGTCGGGTCGCGGTCATCCGGCGGCGCCGACGGCGCCGACGTATCGCGAACCGTGGCAACGCCACCGACAACAGAACTGCCACGGGCGAGTTCGTTAATCAGCGTGGTTATCGCGGTTTCGAACACCGCGCGCACCTGGAACATCCGCTTTTGTCGGACGGTCAGCATATCGGTGCGGAGTTCGGCGGCCTTTATGACAGCATTCATCAGTCCATTGAGCTGGGTCAGAGCGCTGTCCGCGAGTGCCTGGTGCTGGCCGGCTTTCACGCCCAGTATCAGCTCCGTCGCCTGGCTGGTCTGCTTCTCGGCACGCTCCCGCGCGGTGCGGACGCCGCCGACGGTCTGCTGTAATTGCAGCTCCCGGCTGATGACGCGGAGATCTTGGGCTGCCAGCAGGCTGAGCTGGACCTGATGCTCGATCGCCGACTCAGCGACGACGTTTGCCTGCATCGCGGTCACGAATCCCAGCCGGTCGAGCGCGAACACCGACACGCCGGTCAGCAGCATAAGGGCGCCGACGACAGTGCCAGCCAGTTTAGATCCGATCGGCAGGTCGCGGACGAGGCGCGCCGGCGCGTAGAGCCATCCCATGATTCTCTCCCTGGAGGATGGCAGGACCCTAACAGTGAGTGGTTAACGAAGAATGAACGGCGTGACGATGACGGTTTCCACGCCTTGGGCGGGCCGCCGCCGGTGCCGCCTGCCCGGGGTGTTCACCGCGCCGATCGCCCGCGCCTCGCCCTCCCGCATGTGCATCGCGGGCGTCAGGGACGCCTGGATCCCGGTGCCGATCAGGCCGATCAGATAGTTTTGT
>JAYUEJ010000091.1:0-2425 GCA_043739265.1 Rhodopila sp.
CCGCTTTTCGCCTCACCCACGGCGACAACGAGCGCCTCCACGGTGGTCACGCGTTGAGCGTTGGCGGGAGTCACCATCGTGAATAGTCCGGCGAACAAAAGGACGAGGATATTGGTCGGTAATGATTTCATGGTGAGAAGCCTCATGGATGAGAAAGAATGAAAACGGCGACGGCCGCCGATGTTATGCGTTCATTCCCGGTCGTTCGCGAGGGAAGATTATCGAGTGTGTGAAGCAAAGGCAAATGGGACGAAAGGGGAAACCTTTGTGCCTTTTCCCACTGTACTGTAAAGTCGTTCGTTTACCAACAATTCCGTCCGCTAAAGCGGACCCTACGGTTGCGTTCCGGCTAACCCGCATTTCTCACCACGCCAGCCCAAAGCCTGACGATTTCGGTAATTTGCCTGCGGTTTGGAGTCCCGCGCCGCGGATCAGCGGCGGCGGGTGACGCGGGGCCTTGCGGAACGCGGTCTGGGGTGCCGATTCCCGCCTTTTGCACCGGTTTTGCCGAGCGCGGTGCGCACGGCGGGCGCGTCCCCGTGCCAACGATCCGGATTGAAGCCCCCGCCGGCGCTCAGCGCCGCATCGGAGTCGGCATCGGGGGCATCGGAATCATGCGGCGCAGGTTGGCCATCACCTGCTCGAAGACCGCACGGTGCGGGTACGCCGCGCTGAACGAGAGCCAGACCTTGCGGACCGTCACGCGAACCTGCGTGCCGATCTTCAGCAGTTTCAGGCGGATCGTGTCGCACCGCGCCGTTGCCAGCTCCGTGCCAGCCAGCGCCGTCCGCCGCAGCGTCGCCAGCAGCGTGTAGGCGAGGGTGCTGAACCACAGCCGCAACTGGTTGGCGCGCATCGTGCGGGCGCTGGTCCGGTCGGCGAACAGGTACAACTGTTGTTCCTTGATGCGGTTCTCCATCTGACCGCGACCGCAATATTCCTTCTCATACAACGTTGCGGCGTCGAAGTCTTCGCGGCTCATCGACGTGACGATGAAGCGCGGGTTCGGCCCGCCCGCCAGGTGCTCGGCCTTGCCCACCGTGCGCCGGGACCGGGACCAACTGTCCAGCGTCCGGTACTCAAAATCCTTGAACACCCGGCTGGCCTCGCCGGTCTGCTTGAACTGCGCCTCGGCCTGTTGCATCTCCGCGACGAGCATCTCCTTGAGACGTTTGTTCTGCGCCAGCCCGAAGACGAAGTCGACCTTTTCCGCCTCGCACCAGGCCATGATCTGCTCGCGGCAGAAACCGCTGTCGCCGCGGACCGCGATCCGCACCGCCGGCCACGCCGCACGGATCGCGGTGACAATCCGCTTCAACGGGGTTGTCGTGCCGGCGCTGGCGTCCATGTCGGCCGGGCGCAACTGGGCGCACAGCGCGTGCTCGCCGCAGAAGATGTAGAGCGGCAGGAAGCAGTAGTTCTTGTAGTACCCGTGGAAGAACCGGCCGAGCTGTCCGCCGTGGACGGGATCGTCGGTGGCGTCCAGGTCCAGCACGATGCGCGAAGGCGGCGTCGGATGCGCCGCGATGAACAGGTCCACGAACACAGGCTCGATCGACTCGCAATGGGCCACGATCTTCTTGTAGCGGCTCGTTTCATCGGCCCCCGCCGGCGTCAGCTCCAGGCGATTGAGCGTGCTCTTGCCGGCCAGCGCTCCGCCCCGGTCGCGCTCGCGCAACCGGTCCCCGCCGGTGGGATCGGTCTTGCCGACCATCGCCGCCAGCAGCGGGTCGAGGCGGAGCGTGTCGTGGTCGTTGAGGTCCTCGTAACCCAGCGCCAGGGCGAAGACGCGCTGGGTCAACAACTCGTACACGGTGTGCTCGATCAGCTCCGGGTCGCGGTGATCGGTGAAGCACGCGGCGAAGCGCCGGATGATCCCGGTGCGCTGTTCCAGCTCGCGCAGCAGCAGGGCACCGCCGTCGGAACTGATGGTTCCCCCGTCGAAACTGGCGACGACATCGCGCCGTCCGAGGGGGTGGAATTGCGTTGGGTGTTGATTACACTCTGTCATTGCCCGGGGCCTTTCTGTTGGAGTTCGAAATCTTGATAAGTCTCGAATCTACCAGCAGAAAGGGCCGGGCGCTATTTTGCTTTTTTGCCAAACGCTGAAGTGTGGTGAGAAATGCGGGCTAGAGCCACCAACGGATTCCGTCGTTAAAACAGCCGACTGCTAGCGTGAAGGAACGTGTCGCTGAAACAGGCTTTTGGAGTATATGTGCGATTCGGCCTCCCCGGGCGCACGCGATTGGGAGAGGCTCGCGTCCCCGGTATAGTGCCGGTATCAAGGACGTTGTATGCGAGGACCTGCGGCAAGTTGGGTCAAGTCAAACTGCACCAACCCAAAGATGGTGAAGGATCTTTTGCGGTTATTATTCGACGCCAATGCCGCCGGCGTGAACTGCTGGTTTCTCATCGGCGGCGGCCT
>JAYUEJ010000092.1:0-2425 GCA_043739265.1 Rhodopila sp.
CGGGGCTGTGCCCTGCGCCACCGCCTGCCAGGTGATCTTGCGCACCCGGGATGCCAGGTCGGAGTGCCAGACCGCGGGTGCCACGCCGAAGCGCCGCTGGAAGCGCTCGATCCACTGCGACGACAAAGCGATTTCCGGCAGCATCACCAGGGCCTGGCGACCGGCCCGCAGACAGGCGGCGACGGCTTCCAGATAGACCTCGGTCTTGCCGGAGCCGGTTACGCCGTCCAACAGGGTGACGGAAAACCTCCGGTCGGCCACCCCATTGCGCAGTGCGGCCGCGACCTCCCGCTGTTGCTCGGACAACGCCGGACCTTCGTGGTCCGGATCGGGGTGCTGGAACGGCGCGCCGGGGGCGGCGGTTTCGGTGATGACCAGGCCGGCCTCGGTCATGGCTCGAAGAACCGCGGCGCTGACGCCGGCCTCACGCAGGATGTCGGCGCCTAGGCGGGGTTCCTGTCGGGCCAGGGCGTCCAGCACGCGCTGGCGTGGCGGGGTCAGGCGGACGGCCGGCAATGGGTCGGCGCGGCGGTATTGGACGACGGGGCGGACGGCGGCGGCGGAAACCACACGCAGCGCCATTGCCATGACATCGCCGGGCGGGGACAGCGTGTAGGCGGCGATCCAGTCAATGAAACGGCGCAGCGACTCGCCCATCGGCGGCGTGTCCAGGATGCTGACCACCGATTTCAGTTTGTGCGGCGGGACGGACTGATCGGGCGCGGCGTCCCAGACGACCCCGACTTCCTCGCGGTTGTTCAACGGCACCAGCACGACGTCGCCGGGTTGCGGCTGCATGCCAGGTGGGACGCGGTAATCGAACGGACCGGGGAATGGATAGGGCAGCAGCACAGGCACGCGCTGCCACGGTTCCAATCCAAGGTTTAGATGGGGGAGTGACAACCTATATAACCAGCGTTATCGCGATCCTTCGAAATCCTGACTTACCCGCAAAACGGAGCGTTGGCATGAAATTCTTTATCGATACCGCCGATCTGACGGAAATCCGGTCGCTTGCCAGCAGCGGCCTGCTGGATGGGGTGACCACCAATCCGTCGCTGATCGCCAAAAACGGCGGCAAATTCGCCGACGTGATCGCCCAAATTTGCGAGATCATCCCCGGTCCGGTCAGCGCCGAGGTCGCCGCCACCGAATACACTCAAATTATGGCCGAGGCGGCGGTGCTGCGCAAAATCGCCGGCAACGTTTGCATCAAGGTGCCGCTGACTCCGGACGGTTTGCGGGCGTGCAAGCATCTGAGCAGCGACGGCACGATGGTGAACGTGACACTGTGCTTCACCGCCGCGCAGGCGCTGCTGGCGGCCAAGAGCGGCGCGTCGTTTATCAGCCCGTTCGTCGGGCGGGTGGACGATATCGGCTGGGACGGGATGCAGCTTGTCTCCGACATCATAGAAATCTACAACAACTACACGTTCAAGACCGAGGTGCTTGTCGCCTCGGTGCGCGGGCCGCTGCATGTAATCGAGGCGGCAAAGATGGGCGCCCATGTGGCGACGCTGCCGCCGGCCGTGCTGCGGTCGCTGTTCAATCATCCGCTGACCGATAAGGGCCTGGCGACGTTCCTGGCGGATTGGGCGAAGACCGGCCAGTCGATCGTTTGATTCCACCATCCGTCGCCGCGGGGCGACGACCCGGGGATCGCCAGGAATGCCGATGGGCAGGACGAACCCCGGGTCTTCGTCCCGAAAATGCGAGGCGTGATGGGCGCCTACCGATGGATAGCGGTTGTCGGGGCAAGCGAGACCGAGGAAGTCAGCAGGCGCACACGGTGTTCGCACGGAGTGTAGCGCCTGTCGGGAGTGTCAGATTTTCTGTGTGTGAGGCGTTTTCAGTCTCACCCACCATGCGACCGGAGGCGCGAGGAACTCAGCCTCGACGAGGTGGAGAGGATCAAAGTGTGAAAAGGGGCCGAAGCTGAAACTGACGCCGCACCAGCAGCGCGAGGCGATCAAGCGCGGCGCGGCGACCATTTCAAGGCTGACGCCGCAGCGGTTTTGCGCCGATGCCCCTTCCCCTCCATATGCTACCTCAAAGAAACTTGATTATGAGGAGTGCCATTCAAGCTGAAATACTGTTCGCCTTTTCGGGTTGGTTGGTGCGCTTAAAGGGGGAGTGCGTTTCATGCGACGACGCGCGGCGACTTCCGGCGCTGCGGTTCGAATGCTGATCGGCATCGGTTCGGCGATTGCCATCCTCTCCGCCCCCAGCGCGATACCTCGGGCTGAGGCCATACCGGACCCATTTCCGCGAGGTCTGTTTCCGCCGGATGTCACCCAGCAGCTCGAAACCACCATCAAACAGATCATCACGGATAACAACCTGCCAGGCGTCGCCGTTGAAGTGGTGATCCCGGGTAAGGGACGATATGTGTTCGTTGGTGGGATCGCCGACATTCAGACGGGTG
>JAYUEJ010000093.1:0-2423 GCA_043739265.1 Rhodopila sp.
TGACGTCCAGCCGGAACCGGGTTTCCGAGGCATATTTGCCGAAAACATAGCTAATAGCCACAGCCTACCCCAAAACTGTGGCCCTGCCGGCGTGCTGCCAAGCATCGATTTTCGAGGAGGGAATCGACGTTGAAGTGGTGATCTTGGCGTTACCGGTTTTAGTCCTCTTCCCCAGGAAGTGAGCGCCAAATGATGCAAACTGCGTGCGCTCGAATGCACCAATCACGACGCCGACCTGAAGCCCGATGCTGCCAATTTGCGATCAGCAAAGCTGGTCAGCAATCGCTCATTATCGGCAAGATCAGCGACGCAGTCCGGCGGAAAAATTGCTGCCTCGAATCGCAAGCAGAACGGGCCAGCGCGGTGCCACGCTGGCCCCGATCGGGAACCGATCGGTTGTTCTATTAGTGAGCCAAATGGTCGGCGCAATGCAACGCATCGAGGGTCTCGATTCCGCGTTCGGAAGCGACCAGGCTCCATGCGGTAACGAGGTCCTGATAGTACTCAAGATCGACCTGGGTTTCGGGCGCGGCCTGCCCGAAATTGCTTTCTTCCCATGCGTGGGCGTGCCCGGCGTCCGAGGCATTTGCGATGGCGTTGGCGAGATGCGCGGTGATCTCCTGATCTGAGTGAATGAACGCCTGCCTGCGGATGCGATCGACCATCGCGGGGTTGGTGACGGTAATGCCAGTGATGATGCAGGCGACGTCGTCAAAGTTCGAAATGTGCAGCATGTCGGGTCTCCCGAAATGGATAGGGCGGCCCGTCAGGGCCGCCCGGGTTAGCTCAGACGAATTCGATCTCGTCGGCGACAATGTCGGTGTTGTAGAAGGTGCGGCCGTCCTTCTCGGTGCGGCTGTAGCGGATCTCGCCATTGACGATCAGCTTGTCGCCCTTCTTCTTGTGGTTGGCGACCGAGTTGCCGAGCCCGCCGAAGGCCTTGACGGTGTGGAACTGATCATAGGTCTCGGTGTAGCCGTTCTCGCCTTTCTGGACCTGGCCGTCCTTGATGACGGGCCTTGAAGTGACGAGGGTGAAGCTGACACCGCCCTTGGTGTCGGAGCCGAAGCGGGTGATGTCTGACGTGATCCAGCCGGACAGGAAAGCTACGTTCATCAGTTGTCTCCAGGTGTCTCCAGCGGGCCAATCCCGCCGGGATGAACTGGAGCGCAGCCCGCGATTGAGGGGCCCCGGCACCGCAGGCGCAGCCGGAGGGAAACTTCCATTTTACGGGTGGTGCGGGCAGCCGGCGAAACCGTGCAACTCGGCCGGACAAATGGGGGTTGCCGGGGTCCCGCGCAGGCGTAGTGTTCATCCCTCCCCAAGGCGGAATGGCTTGCTGGTGATGTCGATCAGGAGACGCGCTTCCAACGGATTTCCGCCGCAACGGATGCCGCGCTCTGTCGATCCGCCCTTCAACCGAGCGCATCGGGCATTTCGCTAGCTCGGCCTTATCTGTTTTGATCGACGGCGGGGCTGCTTGCGGGAAATTGGACTGCATCTGTGCAGGGCTCGCTTACCCACGATCGACCGGCAGCTGGGACTCTGTTCAGCCGACGATGGGGTGAGCCTAAAACTCGTCGGGAGTTTCCACGATTGCCGACTTAAATTGACCGCCCCGGTACCTTGCAGCGCTCGTCTTCTCGCCGCGGCTCATTCCTCCCGAAGACTGGCTCAAGCCGATCCTCGGCGATCGCGTTACATGGGCCGATGACGGCACGATCGAGGCTGCCGGTCGCAACACCCTCTTCCAGCGCTACAGCGAAATTGGCGCAACCTTATCCGGGGGCCCGCGCCGCTATGCGCCAGTCTACATGCGTGCCGACGATGGCCAGGTGTGATTCGAGGACTACGCCAATAGCTTCTGCTTCGGCATGCGGCTCAGTATCGACGACTGGAAACCGCACATGGCCAAGCCAGAAATCGGCAGACCCATTATCGCACTCCTGGGCCACTGGACCACCATGATCAGCTAGGACGAGCGCATGGTCGCTATGAATCCGCAAGGCGCGCAGTTCCTCTCGCAATCCTGGAAGTTGGTACCCGATGTCGTCGAAATGCTGCCCGTCACGCTGGCCGGATCCCGCAACGCCGAAATCCGCCTGAACTGACGCTCGCGGTCCCTCGCTCCTGGTGTTATCGAGTTGTCGCGATCAGTTGCGGCCGCATGAAAGCCACCAGGATATAGCAACCAGGCTGCCCGTCCACGTGGGGTCGGCGCAGCAGTTACGATTTTCCGCTTCAGCAATAGCCCACCGATTCTATTGAGCCGGATTTGTCTCTAGCCAGTCACCGTGATATTGGCCGGGAAACTCCAATCCCAGGCACTGAATGACATACCGGCTGACGCCGGTAGGTTCAGGGCGCGGGGCTGAAGCCAGGTTTGCTGGGCGCGGTGTGTTTGTCCAGATAGTTGAGGATGA
>JAYUEJ010000094.1:0-2422 GCA_043739265.1 Rhodopila sp.
CGCTGGACCGACGCGATTGCGCTCCGCCCGGCGGTCAAGCGGGGCCGGATGGTCAATCGCGCCACCGGCGAATTATCGAGCCAGTTGCACGAACGCCACGACGCCAGCGACTTTGACACCAAGACCCAGGACAAAATCGCGCCGGCAACCTGATCGGTTGACAGTCCCCCCTGGCGGACGACACAAATCCGCCAGGGGAAACTGACATCAGGAAATACCGATGAAAATCTTTCACGCGCCCAACACCCGTTCGGTGCGCATTGTCTGGCTGCTGGAAGAACTCGGCCTGCCTTACGAGATTGAGAAATTCAAACTTGGCGATGCCAAGATGCGCGCGCCGGAATACCTCAAAACCCACCCGATGGGCCGGGTCCCGGCGCTTGAAGACGGGGCAGTGACGATCTTTGAGTCGGGCGCCATCGTGCAATATGTTCTGGCCAAATTCGGCCACGGGCGCCTCGCACCCGATGTGGCATCGCCCGAATTCCCCGCCTATCTGCAATGGCTGCACTACGCCGAGGGCATGATCATGCCGCCGGTCAACATCATTGTGGTCGAAACCATTCTGCTGCCGCCGGATCGTCGCAACCAGGTCAATGTCGATCGGGCCACAAAGCTGCTGTCGCGGATGCTGAGCGCGGTTGACGCGGCCCTTGTCGGTCGCGAGTACCTGGCCGGGGAGTTCAGTGGCGCCGATATCATGACCGGACATGCCTGCACCGTTGCCGTTCGGCTTGGCGCGGATATTTCCGCCCTGCCCAACGTATCGGCCTATATCGAACGGCTGAACGCGCGCCCGGCGATGCAGCGCGCCTGGGCGGCCTAGCTGATCCGATCCAGGGTAGGCTGACGCATCCGCTTTTTAGTGGCCGCGTAAGCGGCGCCGTCGAGCGCAAGCAAGCCCTGGGCCGCTTCGGCAATGGCCGCATCAAAGCCGTCCGCCTCGACCGCTTGATCAAGATAACCCGCGATTTCAGCCTGGTCAGGATTGTAGAGCGTGGCGCGGATGACGGCTTCAGTCAGCCGCGCCGGCGCCAAGCGGTCGCGCGCCAGTTCGATGCCGAGCGCCGGCAGCGACAACCCGATCGCGGTTTCGTTCAGCCCGATGCGGAACGCCCCGCGCACCCCGATCCGGATGTCGCCGGTCAGCAGCATCAGCCCGCCGGCCGCCACCGAATGGCCGGTGCAGGCGAAGATCAGCGGTTGTGGGTGCAGATAAAGCCGCGCCAGCAGCGCCATGCCGGCATCCGTCATTGCGCTCCGCTGCGCGGCATCGCCACCGCGAATGACTTTCAGGTCAAACCCGCCGCACAGCACGCCGGGCCGGCCGCGGATAACCACGATTTTCGCCTCCGCCGCCGCGCGATCCAACCCGGCGCCAATCGCCAGCGCCATCGGTAGCGACAGCGCATTGGCCTTACCGTCATCGAGGGTGATTGTGGCGATGCCGTCGTGCAGGTCAAATGAAACGAGGTCGGTCACGGCAGGCTCCTGCAAATATCGCCCGCAAGACTTGACGGGCGTGGCAGAGGCGCGTCAAGCCCTATGCGTGGTGGCAACGCGTCCGGAAGGAGCACCAGGTTCAATGCTGTTATACGAACATCCGCTGTCGTCTTACGTGCAGAAGGTGAAGATTGCCCTCCACGAAAAGAATATCCCCTTTACGGTTGAGCGGCCGGATCGACTGGGGTCCGGGTCCGCAGCCGGTGAATTCGTCGACGGCAATCTGCGTGCCGAGGTCCCGATGCTGATCGACGGTACGGTGCGCATCGTCGATTCCACCATCATTCTGGAATATCTTGAGGACAAATTTCCAACCCCGGCGCTCCTGCCCGCCGATCCGGCCGAACGAGCACGGGGGCGGATGATCGAGGATGTGTGCGACACCAGCTACGAGGCAATCAATTGGGGGATCGGCGAAATCCTCTGGTTCCGCCGCGCCGAGGGGGCACTGGAAGCCCGTTTACGCGCCGCCGCCGCGGCACAGACCGCCGACATCCGGCTTTGGCTGGAACAGCAATTGGGCGAACGTGAATGGTTTACCGGCGATCGCTTCGGATGGGCCGATCTGTCGGTGGCGCCTTATCTCAACCGATCGGTGCTATTTGGCCTGGGGCCGGCGCCCGGCACCCCACTTGATCTATGGCTCGGGCGGGTTCGCCAACGGCCATCGGTTGCAAAAACGTTCGAGGAGTTTATGGCGGCGCAGGCGCAGATGTCCGACGCTTTCCAACGGGTCGCGTCCGGCGAGATGCGCCGCGAATATCGCGACCACCGGCTGGAATGGATGATCAAGTCCGGCGGGATGGAGGTGGTGCGCGACGGCATCGCCAAGAACAACATCCGATTCACCTGGCCAACCTGATGATCCGGGATTTCTACGGATGGGCGACCCCGAACTCCCAGCGTGTATCGATCATGC
>JAYUEJ010000095.1:0-7310 GCA_043739265.1 Rhodopila sp.
TTCAAATCCGCCCCAGCAACGAACTGCCGGAAACCCTTATATCTCAGACTCTTCCGAGAGGATTTGGTTTGGTGAACCGGACACTAATGATGCAAAGACCCAATGACCTACCTCCAAGGGTGTGGCGACAAAATCTTTCAAGACATTGATGCGCGGTGCGGCGAATCAGCACCGCGTCCTTGTCAGTGCGGGCCGACTCAGAACAGTGTGCAGGTTATGCTTCTCAAGTTTGGACCAAGCGCAGGGAGCCCGCCTCCGACTCCGGCCAATCCGCCGACAATAAGCGTCTTGTCCCCTTCGCCGTGCGCCGTTCTGAAGGCGGATACGGAGATTTCCATCGTTGCTGAGGTGACGGGAGACCTAGCGATTGCTTCCGTCGAGCTGGTGTGGGATTTCACCAACGCATCCCTTCCATGCCCCGGCGGTAGTAGCGATTGGTCCTGTAGTAAATTGGGCAACACTCACACTTGGAAACTACGGGTGGGCAGAGGTGTACGAACTTATCGAATTCGGGCTAAGAACTCGAACGGAGACACGAGCACAACGGATGCAAGGGTTATAAACTTGGTCAAAGATGCGCCGGGTCGAAGCGTTAAACGCAGAGTTCCGTCCATTTGGGCTGCGCCCTGAAGGCCGGACAGGCGGGCAGATTCAATTAAACTCAAACATAATGCATCTTCTGCTGCACAGTGCCGTCGTTGCCCACCCCTAGGATAAGCAATACCAGAGCGCCCACTGTGTCGTCATGCTTTGCCACGCCGGACCCGAGTAGCTGGGTGATGAGCTGCTCGCAGTCGGTCGAGCGGCGAGCGCGAGACCGCGAGAGGCAAGCGAGCGCTACGGCTGAGGTCGTCCGAGGACTCTTCCATCGGTCGCTTGTTGGCCGTATTGAGCGAGGCGCTTGGGTGTTTGGGCACAATGGAACCAACACGCCCTTCGTGACATCGGACAATCCCGTCGCGTTTCGTACTGCCGACGATACCAAATGGCTGAGAGTCGCACTCGATTCCGTTGGGACCTATACGATCTATCCACTCGCGCCAGACTTGTTGATGTACAGCTTCCCGGACGAACCTATCCACGAGAACCTTAGGAAGTTTGATGGCGCTCGATCCCCCCAAGCGTTTACGGATGGAGAGGTTAGGTTCGAAAATACAGAGCAGGCTTTCATGGCTTCACGCTTCGTCCTATCGCCGTGCAACGATTTCCAAGATGTGCGGCAATTCCACGCGACGATAGGTACCAAGCCTTGTCCCGTTCCGAGATTCTAAGGGCTTCCAGTTGGGCCGAAATCCTCCCATGAACGCGACGCCACAGAAAAACGACCGTTGACATACGTAGTGACCAGACTCCACACCCTTTCCATGGGGACATCGCGCACCAACTTGATAACTATCGGCTACGAAGCCGCTGACCTCGCGGAATTCGTTGCGGCACTGCGCGCCGCTGCCGTCACACGTCTGATCGACGTCCGCCAGATCGCCATATCCCGCCGTCCGGGATTCGCGAAAAAAGCCCTGACAGCGGCGCTGTCGGATGCGGACATCGACTACGTCCACCTCAAAGGATTGGGCGACCCCAAAGAGGGCAGGATGGCTGCACGAACCGGCGATGATGGCCGGTTCCGCCGAGTGTTTTCGGCCCATATGAGGACTGAAGCCGCGCAGGTTGATTTGGCTAAGGCAGTCGAGCTTGTCTCACAGGGTGGCGCCTGCCTGATGTGTTACGAGCGCGATCACTCGACATGCCATCGCACTATCGTAGCGCAGGCGATCTCTGATATATTTTCGGTCTCGATTCGTCACATCGGTGTGAGGCCTGTTCGTGCCAATAACCACAATCAAGTCCTCAGCGCGCTCGTCTAAGAGTGGGCATGAGAAAGTCGTTATCCTCGTTAAAGCGCTCCCACACGTTGGCGAGCGCCATGGCGAGACTGTTTGCTGTGCTGGCGTGACCTTGGACGGAGAGTGGCGCCGACAATATCCAATCCATTTCCGCCGTCTCCGGGATGGCAAATTCAAGCGGTGGCAATGGATCGAATACGACTGGATTGCGCCTGGCACGGACGATAAGCGGCGTGAGAGCCGCCGGGTACAGGAGGACACAATCCAGATCGGCGATTTGATGCCCGAGAAGGAACGTTCGGCATTCTTAGAGCCAATCATCACTGGCTCTACCGCTGAGGCTGCTTCGAGGGGCATGAGCCTGACCGTGGTCAGGCCGACGAAAACTAGATTCAGATGGCGGCCGAAGACGGACGAGCAGATTGCCGCCGAACGCCAAGCATACGAATTGGCCGCTCGCCAAGGTTCCTTCTTTGACAAGGAGCTTCGAGCGCTTGACCCCTGCCCATATGCCTTCCACTTCGATTGGACCGATGCCGACGGCATGACCCACAAGGCAACCTGCGACGATTGGGAGACTGCGGTGACCTACTACCGTCGCGAGCAAGTGATGGGCTCCACTGCGGCGCTGGCGGATATGGAAAGGACTTTTGGGGACGAATATCCGGCAAAGGGAATGGCCTTTGCGATGGGCACTCATTCCCGTCGCGCCGAGCAATGGTTACTAGTTGGCGTGCTGCGGCTGGATCCCGTCTGGCAGACGTCGCTTGTCCTCTGAAATACTGCCGCTGGAGTTTGAGAGCCACAATTCCAAAATTCTGACGACTGTGAGAAGGCGGACGTTAGCCGATCGACACGGCGTGCTGACGTTAGGCGTCGGCGAAATGATCGCTCAGAGGCGTTATAAACCGGCTAACGTGAGGACTAAAATGAACGAAGAGCAGCGTTGGATTTTTATTGCGGAGCTTGACGGCGTACTCCTGAAGGGCGGAGTGACGTTATCAGAATGGTGTTCGTTCATTGTCCGTGAAGCGGACCTCGCATTCGTTGCAGGCGCCAACCTCGCAGCCATCATCACGGCGATGGCAGGCATTGAGACATATTTGCGTTCGGAATACGGGGGTGATCGTCGGCTATCGTTATATGAATTGATCGAGAAATCTCCCATTTCAGAGGTCCTTCGGCGTGATATTCATATTTTGCGAAAGTACAGAAATCGTTGGGTCCATGTGTCGGATCCCCACGACGATAGCGATATTCTTGCCTACCCAGAGAAATATGAGATCGAACTCGAAGCGAAGGCGAAGGTTGCCGTCCGGACCTTACGATGCACGATCTATGAAAATCAGTGGGTCTAAACACATCGATTATGGCCGGCCTGACTCCCACTACCGGAACGCCCAGCGCAACGTCCGAGCGATCCCATATGTCCCCGCACGCACAAGCGGGCGGCTCAGCGGCGGCGAACTCAGCCCGTGCATCGTCCTGGCCCAATCCGGCAGCAGATCGACACCGGCGTGCATGGTCAGCGCGTGCAACGGCTGCTGCATCAGGTTCGGCGCGCGTTGCATCATGACCAATCTGGCGACCTCTCTTGTGCGGGCGTCGCACAACAAATGCGGGCGGATGGTCTCGATCAGGGTCTGTGCCTCGGCCTTGGTGCGGGGGATCGGATCGGCACCGAGCGGTTCGGCGACACGAATCATCTCGGCGAAGTAGCGATCCTGGTCGGCGGCGGGCATGTCCGGTTCGGCGTAGCGCATCCAGGCTTTCAGGAAACTTGTGGTCTCAGTGACATGCACCCAGGCCAGCAGCGCCGGATCGTTGGCCTCATACACAACACCGCCGGGCAACACGCCGCGAACCTTGTCGTGAATGCCGCGCACCCGGGTGATGGCAGCGTTTGCCTCCTCCCGCCCGCCGAACGTGGTCAGGGCGATAAACCGCGCGGTGCGCCGCAGCCTTCCGTGCATATCGTTGCGAAAGTTCGAGTGGTCCCACACCCCGGCCAGCACCGCCGGATGCAGCATCTGCAGCAACAGCCCGGCGATGCCGCCAACCATCATGGAGGTCACGTCGCCATGCACGCGCCACGCCACCGAGCCGGGGCCGAACAGCCCATCGGGACGCCGTTTCACCGGCTTCTCGCCGCGGGACTTGTCGTTGAACACCGCGACCACGTTGGCAATGATCGCCCGCTTGATCGGCCGGGCGAGTGTCTCGAACGAAAGCGGCTTGTCCTTTTGATCAGGCATCAGGCCGGGGCCATCGGCGACACACGCCGGCCGGCGGGGCGACCGAGCGCGGTGCGACGTTTATCCGCCAGGACGCACGAGGCCCTTTCGGAACGGGTACCGATCGCCACGGGAGAAAACCTCCAGACGCTGCATGAATTCACCCGGACGATCGCCGCTGGTGGTGTAACGTTCCGCGAACCCGACTTAACCAGTTGCGGCGGCATCACGGTATTCATGAAAGTCGCACATCTGGCGGAAGCATTCAATCTGCCGCTGGCCCGGGCGGCAACCAAACTCTGAACATCGTCGGCAACGGGACGCCAACCGGTTTGATGCCGCACGTATTGGCAGCGGCACACGATGGGACAGACGTAGAAAACGAGAACGGCCCACGGCGTTATGCCCCGGGCCGTTCCGCTAACCGAACTTAGGCGAACTGGCCCATCGTGTTATGCACGCCGCCCGCCTTCAGGGCTGCCTCCCCCGCGAAGTATTCCTTGTGATCGTCGCCGATGTCGGAACCCGCCATGTTCTGGTGCCGCACGCAGGCGATGCCCTGGCGCAGTTCCTGACGCTGGATATTCAGCACGTAGCCCAGCATGCCCTGGGTGCCGAAATACTCCTTCGACAGGTTGTCCGCCGCCAGCGCTTCCGTGTGATAGGTCGGCAGAGTGATCAGGTGGTGGAAGATGCCGGCGCGCTTCGCCGAATCGGCCTGGAACGTGCGGATACGCTCATCGGCTTCGATCGCCAGGGGGGAGGCGTCATAATCCACGCTCATGAGCCTCGCGCGGTCGTATTCGGCGACCACGTTCTTGCCCTCGGCGGCCCAGGTGTCGAACACCTGCTGGCGGAAGGCCAGAGTCCAGTTGAACGACGGCGAGTTGTTGTAGGCCAGCTTGGCATTCGGAATGACGGCGCGGACGCGGTCCATCATGCTGGCGATCTGCTCGACATTGGGCTTCTCGGTTTCGATCCACAGCAGATCGGCGCCGTTTTGCAGCGAGGTGATGGCGTCGAGCACGCAACGATCGGCCCCGGTTCCGGCGCGGAACTGGAACAGGTTGCTGGGCAGCCGCTTCGGCCGCATCAGCTTGCCGTCGCGGTTGATGATGACATCGCCGTTGCGGGCGTTATCCGCGGTGATTTCCTCACAGTCGAGGAACGAATTGTACTGGTCGCCCAGGTCGCCCGGCTTGTGGCTGACGGCGATCTGCTTGGTCAGGCCGGCACCCAGCGAGTCCGTACGGGTCACGATGACGCCGTCTTCCACGCCCAGTTCCAGGAAGGCGTACCGAACGGCCCGCACTTTGGCGATGAAATCCTCATGCGGCACGGTCACCTTGCCGTCCTGATGGCCGCACTGCTTTTCGTCGGACACCTGGTTTTCGATTTGCAGCGCGCAGGCGCCCGCCTCAATCATTTTCTTCGCCAGCAGATACGTTGCTTCGGCGTTACCGAAACCCGCGTCGATATCGGCGATGATCGGCACGACATGGGTTTCGTAATTTTCCACGCGCGCCAGCAGCTCGGTTTCCCGGGCGCTGTTGCCGTCCTTGCGGGCGGCGTCGATCTCCCGGTACAGACCGCCGAGTTCGCGGGAGTCGGCCTGGCGCAGGAACGTGTAAATCTCCCGGATCAAGTCCGGCACGGTGGTTTTTTCATGCATCGACTGGTCGGGCAGCGGGCCGAATTCAGAGCGCAGGGCGGCGACCATCCAGCCCGACAGGTAGATGTAGCGGCGCTTGGTGGTTCCGAAATGCTTCTTGACGGCGATGATCTGCTGCTGGGCGATGAACCCGTGCCAGGCGCCCAGGGACTGGGTGTAGTCGGCCGGGTTCGCATCGTAGGCGGCCATGTCCGTGCGCATGATGGCGGCCGTGTAGCGGGCGACATCCAGGCCGGTCTGGAAGCGGTTCTGCAGGCGCATGCGCGCCACGGATTCGGCATTGATGCCGTCCCAGGTGCCGTCCTTGCTGCCAATGAGCTGGGCCATCTGGTCGGTATGATCCTGATAGGCAGACCGACGGCCGAACGGACCGGACGCGCCGCCAGCCAGACCGTCGGGGGAATAATTCGGGGTGTTCATCTCGTCTGTCCTTCGCATGGAGCCGCTTCAAGAGCGCCAGGAAGACCTATGATGCTGCGAGTGCGAAGTCACTGCGGAAAGCGGTGAGCATGGTGCAAAGCTGTACGCGGATTTACGAGGACGTGTTGTAGTTTGTAAAACATGTAAAGGCGGTTGCGGTTTTCAAACAGGGCAATCGGGTGAATAACCAAAGCGGCAACGCCAGGTAGCGAAGACGCGAAAAAGCACCGCCAAGATGCCAGGTGGAATAGATATTTGCGGTTCTTGGGCGCCCGCGCGCCTTGGCGTTGTCCGTTTAATTATTCACCCGCTTGCCCCGGGTTTTCAAAGCGGCCCATCGCCGATCATCCGATCATCCGATCATCCGATCATCCGATCATCCGGCCAAATGGGTCAATAAATGGTTCCCGTGGAACATGGACGGTGTTTGCACCCAACTGGATCAGCGCAACGCCGCCTGATCCGATGAACCCACCGCTGTCAGGTCCATCGGCGATGCGGGACTGACCAGGCACTTAAACCACAACGTGGCTTCCGTCCCCACGTTCGGCGTGCTGACCAGTCCGATATGCCCGCCCGACTGGCGGACGAAGCCATAGACCTGGGACAGCCCGAGGCCACTGCCTTTGCCGAGTTCCTTGGTGGTGAAGAACGGTTCGAATACCCGGGCGATGACGTCCGCGGTCATGCCGAAACCGGTGTCTCGGACCGACACGCAGACGAACCGTCCGGGGCTGGCATCGGGGTTGCCGGCCAAATCTTCCGTCACCAGCGTCGCCACACCGCTGGTGACGGACAGAATGCCCCCCACCGGCATGGCGTCGCGGGCATTGATCACCAGGTTCAGCACCGCGGACTGGAGTTGTGCCGGATCGGCCAGGCAGGGCGGCAAATCGGGCGTCAGAGCGATCTCGAATTGGACCGTTGCGCCAAGCGTCCGTATCAGCAGCGGTTCGAACTCAAGCAGCAGCGCGTTGATATCCACCGGCACCGCGGCCAGCGATTGGCGGCGGGCGAAGGTCAGCAGGCTGCTGGTCAGTTCGGCGCCACGTATTGCCGCCTGCTCCGCCGCCTCGGCGTATTTGACGATGCGTGGATTGTCGCTGCCCAACCGCAGGATCAGGTTCATGTTGCCGATCA
>JAYUEJ010000096.1:0-7286 GCA_043739265.1 Rhodopila sp.
GATCATGCCCCCGGATATCGGCTGGCGAGCCGCTTTCATCATCGGCGGCGTGCTGGGGTTCATCGTGCTGCTGCTGCGCCAGTTCCTGCCGGAAAGCCCCAGATGGCTGATGACGCACGGCTATCCCGAGGAAGCCGAACGGATCGTAGCGGACATCGAAGCCCGCATAGAACACGAGACCGGCCGAACGCTGCCGCCGGTCCCACCAGGTTATCTGACGCTGCGAACCGATGTGCATTCCTGGTTCAGGGCCGGGGCGAAGGCGCTGGTTTCGACCTATCGGCGGCAGACGTGGCTCGGCGTGACGCTGATGGCGGCGCAGGCGTTCTGCTACAATGCGGTGTTCTTCACCTATGCTTTGATCCTGACTCGGTTTTACAACGTCGCATCCGGTGACGTGGGGTTGTTCATATTGCCGTTCGCGATCGGCAACTTCCTCGGACCGCTGGTTCTGGGGCGCCTGTTCGACACGATCGGCCGCCGGATCATGATCACCGCGACCTACGGCCTGTCCGGCGTTCTGATGGTGCTGACCGGCTGGATGTTCGCGATGGGCTGGCTGGACGCGGTGCAGCAGACGATGGCCTGGACCGTGATCTTCTTCTTCGCCTCGGCCGCAGCCAGTTCGGCGTATCTGACCGTGGGTGAAAGCTTTCCGCTGGAGGTGCGAGCGATCGCCATCGCCCTGTTCTACGCCTTTGGCACAGGGGTGGGCGGCGTAGCCGGGCCGGCGTTGTTCGGCGCGCTGATCGACACCGGATCGCGGATGTCGATCTTTTACGGCTATCTGCTGGGCGGCGTGCTGATGGTGATCGCCGCCATCGTCGCCGGGTTCCTGGCGGCAAACGCCGAACGCCGATCGTTGGAGGACGTGGCGCCGCCGCTTTCGGCGGTGAATGGCCGCTGGTAGATTTGTATCAGCCCGCGTTGACATCGACCCTCCGCCGTGCGGGAAAAGCATGGCAGCCGAGGCGTCAGTTATTCGGCGGGTCGGCATGACTTGCATTCATTACATATTACTGTAATTGTACCGTAACTATGTATTAATCTCAAGGCGGTTCCGTTTTACTATGAGTACTACAAGAAACCCGCCTACCGCCTGAAACGACGCTCGCCTTGTCAAGGTCTTGCAACAACGCCGCGGCCACACCTTCCTCGGCAATACCAACCTGATGGTCTGCCATGGCCGGCGTCAGGTCCGCGTCCCATGATGCAACCACCGCCATGCCCTTAAGACGATGCCCCGGACGCGCCGCGATGCGAACAGCGTCCAGGTAATCGGCGGCACCAAAGCGCCATGGCCGTGCGCCAAACACGCGCATGACGTAGTTGCCGATATGCAAGCCGGCCCAGTCGAAATCGCCGTGGTATAACAGGCACGCGCCGGCCTGCACCAACTGGCTCATTAGCCTGTTCTGGGCCGCCGCGGGCATGCCGTCGGTGCAGATCATGGGCGGGCAACGCGATCCCAGATTGTCCGCGGCAATCGCCAGCAGATTCGGATTTTCGCAGACATGGACAGCCAGCCCCGCCACATCCCAGGCTGGAGGAAAGCGTAGCAGACGGCGAAGCGACAAATATCCTGGTTCGCCCGGCATCTGATCTCGGGCATCCCGGGCAGGGAGATTGAGACATGCCGCCGGGCGCGCCAGTTCATTAACAAGTATGCCGGCTCTGGCCCAGACGTCACGCGTGCTTTCGGCATTCAGGGCCTGTTGGATGCCATCGTCTTCGGGCGCCGCGTTCGCGCCCAACGGTTGCCCATCCACGGCAACCGCCACCTGGCGCCAGACCGCCAATACCAGCGTCGCGACCGCTCTGCCGGTGTCCAGTGCATGGGCGTCCCCTAACACATCGGCCGCGAGTTGCGCCCGTGTCAAACCGTTCGCGGGAAGGCATCCCAGTACAGCTTCGACACGACCGCACAGTTCAGTCGCCGTAACGGGATCGCCGCCGGACAGGCGCTTCAGCAACCCCATGGCGGCGGGCGCCAGCAGGAAATCGGCAAGCCCTGGATGGGCGCCGCTTTCGGCCACCCTGGACCAAAGGCTCTGCGTCTCGTCGCGCGCGGTGGCCAGGTGGATGATCGGACCATCGAGATGTTCCAGCGCGACCCGCAAAGACTCCGCGATGCCGGCCTGGCGCAGGGCGGCGTCAACGCTGGGAAGATCAATCTGCAACGACCCGGAAAACCGTGGCCGGCGTCCGGTCAGGGCGGCCAGCGCGGCATGTTCGTCCGGCGTGAGTTGGCCGATCCGAAAGCTGTCGTTGGCTTGCTCCGACGCGGCACGCTCGAACCGCCGGCGCAGGCGTTTGCGCAGCCCCGCGAGATGCTCGCCGCCAAGCAAACGTTGCAGGCGGTCGTCAGCCGCCGCGGTCATGCCGGCACGAACCGCCGGTCGGGGTCGTCCTCCCGCAGTTTCGCGCGTCCGTCCCAGGTCCAGCGCGAAACGAACACCGCATCGATCCCTTCGCGCCGCTGCAACTGGCAAATGGAAACACCCGGCAGTGCGGCATAGCAGGCCCACTCGCTTTCGCTGGTAATGACGAAATCGAGGTCGAACTCTCGGATCAGCCCCATGCAGTGGGCGCGTGCGGCGGAGTCGATTCCGGCGAAGGCCTCATCCAGCAGCACCAGCCGCGGCGCGTGGGCGTAGCCGCTCTGGCTGTAAAAGCTGGCCACGGCGGCGAACAGCGGGACGGTAAGACCCAGCGCCCGCTCGCCGCTGGAGGCCGGACCCGAGAGCTTTCTCCATTGGCCGTCCTGCCAGCGTTGCACGCGGAATTCGTGCCAGCGCCGGTAGTCCAGCGCCCGGGCCAACTGATCGAGCAAACCGCCGGCACCGGTCGCGTCCCCGCGCTCCCGTTCCGCGGCGATGCGCTGCTGGAGCATCGTGCCCACCACGCGCCGGTCCTCCGCCGACCACAGGTCCGTGCTGGTGTTCAGCAGACGCTTGCGGGCGGCATCGAGGCCAACCGGAGCCCCTTCAGCGGCTTCGGCCAGGGGTTGCCACTGCAGGCGATAGCGAACCCCGGTCGATGTGGGACGCTTGTGCAGTTCCTTGTTGATAGCATCCACCTGCCGTTCGGCTGCTTGCAGCAACCTTTGCAGTTCGGTGGCTATCTCGGCTTGCAGGTGGTTTTCCAGCACTTCGCGTTCGTTCGCCGTGAGCAGTTCCTGCCGGTGCGCGATCTCCTCTGCGAGGCGGCAAGCGAGCAGATCGGGGCGTTCGGGGCGGTTCTGATAGATGATGTTCACGACGAGGCCAAAGTCGGTAGCGTCGGCCTGCGCCCGTTGTCCGAGCGCGGTCAGCGCCCGCTGCAACTCGGTCAGATCCTCGCTGACCTGCCGCTGGATGCGCGCCCAGGCCTCATCGCTGTCGTTTCGGTCGGTTAGCGCCTGTTCGACGCGCCGGGCGAGCGTGAGCGCCGGATCGATCGTCCAGACGCTGTTCGGATCAGGAACCTCAAGGTCCGGCAGCGCCGCCGACAGCAACCCCGTGGCAACGAACCGTCGAAATGTGCCGACCACCCCGGCGCGCACCTCGGTACGCTCCCGCAGCGTGTCCTCCGCGACGGTGGCCCTTGTGTCCGCGACGGCACGCGCCTCCCCCGTTTGGCGCAGGACCGCCGCCGCGACCGTGACGTCCTGTTCGCCGGCAGCAACAGCCGCCGCGGCCTCGGCGAGCCGTCGCTGCAATTCCTCGACCCGGGCACCGACGGCGTCACGCAGCTCTTGCCATCGGGCGTCGGCTTCCGCGGCCTCGGTCAGGGTGCCGGATAGCCGTTCCTGGCGTTGCTGGCGGTCAGAGCGGGCTTCAGCCTCGCGGGCCTGCTGACGCCGCAGTTCCGGCAGCACCGCGCGCAGTTCGCGGGCCGCCTGCGCCAGCAGTTGCTGCGCCTCGTCGAACCGGCCGAGTTCGGCTTCGATGTCGCGCAGCGCATCCGCGCCGTCAGGCAGGCGCAAATCGGTGGCGGCATCGGCGAGAGTTTGACGTGCCGCGCGTGCGGACTGCTCCGCCTCCTGGCAAAGCGCGTCTGCCTGAGCCAGCCGCTCCCGCGCGACATTGAATTCGCGGGCACAGACAGAAGCGAAAAGATGCGCCTGACGCAGCGCGTCGTCCGATGGCGCGTTGGCCCAATCGCCGGCGGCGTCGCGTTCGGCCCGGGCATGCGCCGCGACCCGCGCTTGCAAATCGGTGTTTTGGCCGGCCAGGTAGAGCAGCCGCTCGGCGATGTCCGTCAGGCGCCGAACACGCGCGGCGGCCCGCGCGGCAAAGCCGATATAGACCGCCTCCTGCTTGGTCCAGGCGCCGGCCACCGCGCCAAAGCGGAAACGGCCGTCGGGCGCGATCCAGGCTTCGGCGTCCGCCGGCTCCTGCTTGCCGCAGGCCACACCGGACAGGATGCCGGCGATTATGTCCATGGAAACCGCGGCATCCGGGGCCGGACGCAGCCACTCGGCCAGCGACGCGTGGCGATGCGGGCGGGGCATCGCCATTGTGTCATGCACCGGCTCGCCGTCCCGGGTTTCCAGTTGCCCATCCGGTGCGACCAAGGCATCGAGCAGGCCGGACGCCTCCAGTGCGGCTTCAAGCCCGGCGCGCGAACCGGCATCGACATGATCCCGGAATTCAATGAGCTGCCACAGCGGTGCGCCCGCCCGACCGGTTCGGGCCTCTGGATCGCGCGTATGCGGAGCCGGCGGCAGAGCATCTTCACCGGACTCGAGGCGGCCACGTTCGTCCTCCAGCGACTGGCCTTCCTGACGCAAGGCCCGACCCTCCGTCTCAAGTTCGGTTTGACGCGCCGCCAGGCGCCGGCTGGCCTCCTGTTGTGCGGCTTGAAGCGCCAGGCGCGCCGGGTTTTCGCCGACCGGACCCAGCACCCAGTCCGCCAGCTCGGCCAGCGCCGCATCCCCGGAAACGCGAAGCTGAAGCAGGCCGGCGAAATGGGTGTCCCAGGCCTCGGCATGGGCAGAACCGTCCCGCTCGACCGCGGCGTCCGCCTGCGCCCGTTGCTCGCCGGCTCTGTCGGCGTCCTCCTGCCGTTCGTCGCTTGCCTGCCGTCGAAACTGCTGCCGCGCCTCGGCCCCGGTCAGCTCTGTGCGGTGCTGGCGGATCAGCCCGATCTGCTCCCGCCTTGTGGCGATAACGACCCGCATGCCGGCCTGAGCGGCGTCGAAGGCACCGGACGTCAGGTCCGGCAGCAGCATGGCGTCCAGTGTCGCGAGCGGATTCGCCGCAAAGCTGGCGGTGACACCCACCGCGTCCGCACGCCGCGCTGCGTCCCGTCGCCGTTCGGCCAGTTCGGCTTCCGCCCGGATCGCCCGCGCCTCGTACTCCCGGGTTTCCTCACCGGCCAGCCGCAGCCGCTCCCCGGCCGTCTCAAGCGCCATCCTGGCGGTCGCTACATCGCGCCATCGTGCCGCCGCGTCATTCGCCGCGCTGTCGAGGCGATTGGCGTCCCGCATCGCCGGGTCGGACCGCAACGTGTCCAGCCGCGCACGCCGGCCCGCCAGTTCACGCGCCGCCCGGTCGTGTTCGGCCCCGGCCTGTTCCTCGCTCTCCCGTGCCGCCTGCAAGCCGGCCTGGATCTCGTTGACCGACCGGCTGGCGTTGTCGAACTCGGTCTGTGCCTGGCGGACGCCGCGCGCCTGCCGGCGGCTCTGGGTGCCGGCGTAGATCCGGTAGCGCTGGTGGAAGCCGCCCACCGCGCGTTCCAGCGCCTGGTATTCTTCAAGCTGGCGGCGATCCTCCTCCAACCGGTTCAGCGCATCGGCCACATCGCCCAGCAGATCCATCGCGAGCGGCGGCAGGGCCTCGGTCAGCGCGTTCGACAGGCTGCCTTCATCCGGCTTTTTCGAAAGCTGCGGCTGACGCAGTTGGATCAGCGTATCCATCAGCGCCGCATAGCGCGCCGGCCCGAGGTGAAACAGCCGCTCGTCCACCGCCCGGCGGTAGCTTTCGCCCGTCTCGAACACTTGGCCGCGGCCTTCAAGCGCCTCACGCAGGCGTTCCTTCGTCAGCACCGTCCGCTGCGGGCTGGTGAGCCATAGATCCTGACCCAGCCGCGGTCCGTCGCTGTTTTCAAGCACAAAAAACCAACTCTCAACCCCCGGGCGGGCCGCCGCCGCCGACAGGCCGGCACCGAGCGTGAGGTAATGCGGCGTGCCGTCCTCGGCGACACGGCCGAATTCGATCCAGGTATAGCCGATGCGCCGGTCCTTGGTGCCCAGCAGCAGGTTCCAGGCCATCCGCTTGTTCGGATCACCATCCGGCTCGATACGGGACGGCGACAGTCGTGCATCGAACAGGAACGGCAGCGTCAGGGCCAGCACCTTCGACTTTCCGGTACCGTTATTGCCCCGCAACAGCAGGTGCCCGTCGCGGAACCAGAACTCCTCGGTGTCGTAATGGAAAAGTTCCACCAGCCCGATGCGCAGCGGCTGCCATCGCGTAAGCACGGGGACAGGCAGGTCGGGCCGAACCAGGGTAGCCGGCAGAAGTTCGATCAGGCCGGTCATAACAACAGAGTCGGCGTGGAATGGGCCGCGGCAACCGGCGTGCGCATGTCGGGATGCCCCATCGCGAACCGGGCGAGAGCCGGCAAGGAACGAACGATGCCACCGTCGCGCGCGATCAGTTGCAGCTTTTGCAGGCGATCCAGCGCGATGGTCGTAAGTTCACGCTCCGCCCCCGGCTCCCGCGCCGATTTGCGCCAGTATCGGCCGTATCGGCTTTTCGCATCGCGCAGGAAGGCGGTGATGTCCTCCTCCCGCATGGGTGAGGGCACCACGCTGGTCGCGAGGTAATCCGCCACCAGCAGCGTGGCATGGGCGTCCGTGCCCTCGGCCGGCATCGCGATATCGGTCAGATCGCCGGTTTCATCCACAAGCGCCAACCCCTCGGCCCGCTGTTCGGCGGTCAGCCCGGCGGCTTCGCAAAGCCGGCCCGCCATCGGACCGCGCTGGTTGACGAAGTAGGCGCGGGCGTCCGTGTCGAGCGCGTCGGTATAAATCACCGGATCGTCGAGCAGCCGCCGGCCGAGCCCATGGCGCAGCGCCGTTCGCCGGCCCTCCTCACTGTCCGCCACATGTTCATCCACCAGCGCATGCAACCTGGCATCGAGCGTCACAGGCGCCTCCCCCGCCGCCCAGGTCGAGGGACCACGCACCGCTGCCAACACCCCCGCCAGGGTGCGGCGATGCACATCATACAGCGCGTCCGCGGCGTCGCCCCCCGCACGCACGAAGCCCTCCTCATCGCCGGCCACGCGCAGCAGCA
>JAYUEJ010000097.1:0-2415 GCA_043739265.1 Rhodopila sp.
GCGATCGAGCGGCTGCACCGGATGGGTCTGCGCACCGTGATGCTGACCGGCGATGGTGAGGGTGCCGCCGCCGCGGTGGCCGCGCAGGTCGGCATCGAAACCGTGCGCGCCCGCATCCTGCCGGCGGACAAGGCGGCGGCGATAGCCGAACTGCGGGCCGGCGGCGACGTCGTGGCGATGGTCGGCGACGGCATCAACGACGCCCCTGCCCTGGCCGCCGCCGATATCGGCATCGCCATGGCGGGAGGCACCGATGTGGCGATGGAGACCGCCGGGATCACGTTGATGCGCGGCGATCTGGCGTTGGTGGCGGAGGCGATCGAGCTGTCCCGGCGGACATCCCGAAAAATCTGGCAGGGGTTGTTCTGGGCCTTCGCCTACAACGTCCTGGGAATTCCGCTGGCGGCGCTGGGCTATCTCAGTCCCCTGGTGGCCGGTGCGGCCATGGCGCTGTCGTCCGTCAGCGTGGTCGGGAATGCATTGCTGTTGCGGCATGGCCCCGCTGGCGGGAGCAGCAGACCGAATACAATCGCCCCCGCGCCCCGTTCCGCTGTCTCTGCGTGAAAAGCGGTTTAACCATTGGCGGTGCCGGTGCGGCAAATTCCAGCCCTAAAGCGACCCCTGGGACTGATCCTTCCATGTGCGGGGATCGGCCGCGCGTCAGCCTGACCATGCCCTGCGATCCGATCGATTTCGCCCGTCGCCGGCAAACCAGAGCCTCGGCGTTTACCGGATATTAACCCGAATGCGTTCCAATCGCTCGTTCCTTGGCAGCGGGCGGGCACAGTGGCGAACCAGGCAGACCAGATTCAGCAGGCCGTAAGCGCAACGATCCGAGCGGAGATGGGCGATCTGCGCAGCTTCGTCGATCGGCGGATCGCCGAACTCAGTATGGAAATCCATGCCACCGTCGATCTGATGGATTTTTCTGAATCCAACCTGTCGAGTCAGTTGAACGGCATCCGCGAGCAGATCGCCAGCGTGGTCGCCATGCCGGCCGCCGCGACCCGCAACAGCGGGCTGGAACTGGAAGCCGTGGTGCAGGCAACCGAGGCCGCGGCAAATCGCATCATGGAAGCCGCCGAAGCCATCGGCGACTGGTTGCGGGAGGGCAAGAACGACCCGGCGTCGGTGCTGCATGTGAACCAAAAGGTCAACGCGATCTTCGCAGCCTGCTCGTTCCAGGACGTCACAGGCCAGCGCATCCGCCGCGCGATCCTGCACCTGCAGCAGGTGGAAACCATGTTGACCGGCATCGTGCCCGCCAACCGCGTTCGGCCATCGGGCAATGCTGTCGGGGTCAACGCGCCGTTCGTAGCGGCCGCGGCGCTGACCGGGGCGGCGGCCGAAGCCAATCCCGATCTGCTACAGGATGCGGTCGATTCCCTGTTTGAATAGCATCGGGAGCGGTCGTCATGATCGGGCGCCCTCCAGCCCCGATCCGCACCTGACGTGAATCCACCGGAGTGACCGCGGCAATGCTCATTGGAACCGGATTCCAGTGCCTTATCGTCATCGCCGGGCTTGTCCCATCCACCCCCAGCCGGTCCTGCCAGCCGGTCGTGCCAGCCGGTCGTGCCAGGCAGCCGTGGCACAAAACCGGCCATGACGGACAGGGCAAGGGCGGGTCGCATAAAATGCGGGGCTCTTATGGCGTTATCTGTTGGCCCCGCCGAGACAGGGTGAACCCGCGGTGCGGCGTACCGTGGCGATGCCCAACAACGATCGCTCCGCCCTTGCATCGACCCGTGGCGTGACGGAAGAGGCACCTTCTGGCGGATTCGGTGCCGCGGATGGAACATTTTGACTCCGCGAAACTCCGCACGAACTCCGCGAAACTCCGCGTCCGCTTGATTACTGTCTTGCCATGGCACGAACGAACCGCCGTTGCCCAAGAAGGTGAAACAACCCGACTGCAGCAGATAACGCTATAAGAGCCAAATGAGAACGGCTGGAGTGACCACAGGGCAATCGGGTGAAGTTGGTCGGGCGGAGCTAACTCTTAGTTTCATGGCGCACCTGGCCTGACTCCCCATGACTTTGCCTGGTTCGGCATCGCAATTCCCGGGTGACCGGGCCAAGCCATGTCATGACACATAGGTAACGCCGGTGCCGCCAGAATTTCGTCCATTCAGTCGATTGCCCTGCCAACCCGGCCGTACGACCGGCGGAGCGTGTCCCGCCAGATGGGCAGGTTTCGGTTGTTTCATGCATGATTTCATTACAGATCTACCTGGTCTATATCATCTTTTATCAATGACGTGCCGCGCGATCGCTCCTTTTGGGGGGCACGCGTGGTGTCCCGGGCATGGGGAGCGTGCAAATCGCGCGTTCGTTCATTCTGTCCGCATTTTTTTCACGGAGGCAGCCGGAGGACCACGAAGCGCCACGGAGAGTCGCTGGGCTGGCTCCTCG
>JAYUEJ010000098.1:0-2414 GCA_043739265.1 Rhodopila sp.
GCGAGCAACGGGGCCAGCGCCTCCTGCGTGACCAGCCGGACCAGCTCTTCGGGGGTGTAGTAAGCGCCGATATCGTGCCGCAACGTATCGTCGTGCACCGGCGCCACACGGCCGGCACGTACCTCTACCCGGCGTTCCAGCAACCCTTCGTAAATCGCCCCGAGTTGCTGGACCGACAGGTCGCGATAGTTGACCCAGCTTGGATCGTGCCCCGGTTTCCGGATCACGGAAAGCCGGTCGAGCACGGCGGCAAACGCGGCATCGGGCAAGGCGACACGCGCCAGCAATGGGGCACGCTGCGCTTCGAATAACCCGCCATTGTACGGCGGCATGCCCATCGCGTCGTCGCCGCCGGCCACCGCTCGGAAAAGGCCGGTGAGATTCCGCCAGAACCCCGTCGCGGTCCCGGAGATCGTGCGGCCGTGTTCCATCGCATCGGCCACCTGATGCCGCATCGTCGTGATGGCGAAGGGCCGGTAGCCATCGTGCGCCAGCGGCAACAAATCCCGGTCCTCGGCATAGAGCAAGAACAACAGGCGGTACAGCAGGATCAAGGCCGCGTCGCGCACCGCGTCCGGCCAGTCGACATCGGCGGGCCGAGGCGCTGGATCGGCCGCGGATAGCGCATCCAGCAGCGCTGGAAAAGCGTCGTTGAACACCGCTCCGGCCAAATCCGCGGTGACCTGTTCCCGCCATGCTTGCGCCATATCCAAGGCGGTTTGAAAAAAGCTACGCCCATCCAAGCCGGTTATGAATGCGTCGCGCCGGAACAACAGCAGGAACGCGGTGAGCGCGACCTCTCCCCCCGGTTCCAACAACGCCAACAAATCCGCTTCCAGGAACTGCTCAGCCTTGGACGCCGCCCCCTGGAAATAGAGCCGCCAGAGCCGACCATTGGTCAGGAGCGCCCAGCGGACTTCGCCATGCGACAATTCCTCCGCCAACCGCAAATAACGTAGCGCCTGAGACGCAGGCGTCCGGCCGTTGGTGTCGGTCACCCGGTCCAGGCTGAGGTCCCATCGCTTACTTTCGTGCACGATGGTGGCATGCCGAAATCGGTCAGGACGCCGGGAGATCGCCATGGCCTGTCGCGCGGCCGCGGTGTCGCCGAATAGCAAGGCATCGGGAATGTCCTCCCGCCGGTCGGTCCCCTGCTGCGGCAAAATCTCCCAACCAAGCAGTTTAAGAACTGGGAAAATCAGCCGTTGTTCGGTGACGGCCTCATTGGGTTGAGACGCCGCGAGAAATTCGTCGAGAAGCGGCTGGGCGGTGGCGGCGAACGCATCGATTTCCGCCTGTGTGACGGACGCCCAAGTCGCAGTCGTTTTGATCCCGGTATCGAGGAAATATCGGCTGAATAAACCACCTCGCAGCATCGGGGTCACCCAGATGCCATACCCGCGCCGAACCGGACGAGCAGCGCATAGCTGTCGTCCAGTTCGAGCGGGTGGTCAATCTCGGGCCGCGTCAGACTTTCGGTCGCCAAGAGATGTTTCTGTTGGTGGAACATAAGGGGATGGATGCCGCACGTGGGGATTCGCGTCAATTGGCAGCATGCGACCGCCGTCACCCCGACGCACGACGGAAAGACGGATCGCAACATAGCTCACCCCGTCCGGCTAACCTCCACCACATGCTCCCCAAGCGCCAGCGAAGCCGTCAACCCCGGCGACTCAATCCCGAACAGGTTGATCAACCCCGCCACCCCATGCGTCTGCGGCCCCTGCACGACGAAATCCTGGGCCGGCGCGCCCTTTGGCACGATCTTCGGCCGGATCCCCGCATACCCCGGCTGCAAAGCCCCATCCTTCAACCCCGGCCAGTACGTCCGCACCGCCGCGTAGAAACTGTCCGAACGCGACGGATCGACCGTGTAATCGATCGCATCGATCCACTCGACATCCGGCCCGAACTTCGCCTGTCCGCCCAGGTCCATCGTCAGATGCACCCCCAGGCCCCCGGGCACCGGCACCGGATAGATCAGCCGCGAGAACGGCGACCGTCCGGTCAACGTGAAGTAATTCCCCTTCGCATAACACGCCGTCGGGATGCGATCCGGCGGCATCCCCTCGACCTTCCCGGCCAGGCCCGGCGCATGCAGCCCGGCCGAATTGACCAGCAGATTGCACCGCAAGGTCATGGGGTCGTCGCCACCGACATCGACCTCGATCTGCCGCCCGGCCACGCGTCCCCTCACCATGGGGCTAAAAAACACCGGTGTCGCACCCGCGTTCTCCGCGTCGCCCTGTAGCGCCAGCATATAGGAATGGCTGTCGACGATCCCCGTCGCGGGGGAGTGCAACGCGCTGGTGCAGTGCAGGTTCGGCTCCATCGCCATCGCCTCCGCCGCCGTCAGCACCTGCATCCCCTCTACCCCGTTCGCCTCCGCTCGGCCCTTGATGCCGGCGAGCATC
>JAYUEJ010000099.1:0-7245 GCA_043739265.1 Rhodopila sp.
GTCCGGCCATCACCATAGGAAGACGCGCTCTAATACCCCTTCACGCCGGACGTTTCGGTCTCGGCGGCCACGAAGTTGCACTCGACCGAGATCCCGTCAGGGTCCAGATAAAACAACTGCGTCATGTTCAGGTTCGGCAGAACGCGTTCATCGAACTTGATACCGCGCGTTTGCAGATTGGACCGCATTTCCTTCAATTCGTTGCAGGAAAAGGCGATGTGGTCCAGCCGGCCCGTGGCGGCGGGGTAGGACGGACCGTCGGCGATAACCGGTTCGTTAGCCCGGTAGCCGATCAGATGCACGGTCGGAATATCGCCGCAATACATCCAGTATCCTGGAAAATTCAGTGGCGGGCGGTCGCCAACTGTCAGCCCGACGATGTCCTGATAGAAATTTTTGGTGCGCTCCAGATCGCGGACCTTGATCGTGTAATGATTCAGCGATTGTGCCGGCATAGTTCATTTTCCTCTAGAACTGGTTTTCGGGGGGCAGGCCCAGCATGATTTGCCCGACTGATTCGTAGTGGAGTTGGCGACCCTGGGATTGTTGCGACACGGTGTGAATATCGCGCAGCCGCCGCTCGAACGGTTGTTCTTCGAACACCGCGATCGATCCGGCGCAGTGAAACATCGTGTTCACGGCTTCACGCGATTGGTTGATCGCCCAGGTCGAGGCCAGCCGCATCATCGCCGCATGACGTTCGGTCATCTCGCCATGCTGGATGACGTAGTCGTAGATCTCGTCGAGCGTGTTGTGCAGGAAGGCGCGCGCCGAATGCCATTTCGCCTCGCTCTGCGCCAGTTGCGACTGCACGACGTTATTTTCCCGCAGCGGCTTGGCGGCGCCGCGGGACACCTTGGTGGCCGGCAGTTCCAGGAACGCGTCGATCAGGCCGCGGGCAAGCCCCAGGCCCACCCCGGCGAACCCGGCCGAGTAAAGCTGGCTGCTGCCGAAACGATAAAGCGGCCCGTCCTCTCGCCGGTCGATGGCATGGTCGCGCAGCATCGAGTGGTCGGCCGGGACGAACAGGTCTTTCACCACATATTCGTTACTGGCGGTGCCGCGCAGCCCCAGTGTGTGCCAGATATCGACCATCTCCACGCTTGACTTCGGAAACAGCATCGTTCGGGTTTCGTTGGTTCCCGCGACCTTCATGTGCGCGCCGAGCCAGGTGGCGTTCTGGCTGCCGCTGGCGAACCGCCATGTGCCGGAGATGCAGTATCCGCCTTCAACGCGTTCGGCCAGAAACGGCGCGCCGGGCGGTCCCCATGCCAGGATACCGTTGATGGGTCCAAAGATTTCCCGCGCCACCGCGGGGTCCAGATAGGCAGCCGACATGGCACATCCGTTGCCCTGGCAAACAACCCATGCGGTGGAGCCGTCGGCGCTGGAAATCGCTTCGGTCACGCGGGCGAAATCGGACGGTTTCAGCTCCATCCCGCCGATCGATTTTGGTTGCAGCATGCGGAAGAAGTTGCCTTCCTTCAGCGCGTTGACGATCGGCGGCGTCAGTTCGCGGCGGCGGTTGATCTCATTGCCCTCGCGTTTGATCAGCGCGTGCAGCGCCAGGGCGCGTGTGACCTGGGGATGGACTTCAGTCATCCGTCTGCCTCCGTTTCATAGGTAAGATCGCCGTTGGTCCAAACGATGCCGTATTTTCGTCCACATGCAAAGTCCGGCCCGCGCCTACGCTTTCCTCGCATGAACGGTCGCACCACCCCGCACACGCCGGCACCACCTCATCAATTCTCGCAACCGCATCACTCGGCGACTTGTGCCGCGACCTTGCCCTCCAGTTCGCGATCCACCGCGGCAATGGACTTCTTGCCGGTCTCGAAACCAAAAAACAGGAAGGCGCAGCCGCACAGCAGCATCCAGGCCGCGAAGTAGGCGAACGATGGGCCGATCGCGTCCATCGTGGCTTTCGGCGTGATGACGTCCGTCGAACCGACGATCAGCGCCAACCCAAGCGGCCCGATGATCTTGCCGATGCCGCCGAAACCGTAGGAGGCACCCATGCCGGTGGTGCGCAGGCGGGTCGGCCAAACCTCGGCGAGATAGGGGCCGATGATCGCGAAACCACCGTCATAGAAGAAGTCGGCAACGACGATCGCCAGCCAGAACATCGAAATTCCGTTGATGAACGTTTCATGCAGCAGTCCGGCGGCGGCGATGGTGATGGCACCGCCGAAGCCCGCCAGCATGCCGGCGTTGCGGCGTCCGATGGCGTCCGATAGCCATGCGAAGGTGATGCGTCCGGCGATCCCGGCCAACTTCACCCACAGGAACAGGTAGGCCGCATAGGCCGGCGTAACGCCAAGTTGCAGCACGAACAGCGTCGGCGCCCATAACCCGATGCCATAGGACGCGGTTTGCGCACCGATGCTCGCCATGAACGAAACCGCGAGACTCTTGGGATAAAGCAGCAGGTCGCTCCAGGGTGCCACGTCCTGCTTTGGTGCATGGGCAGGCAGAACAAGGTCGGATGCCGGCACCTTCAACGCCCACGCCAGCGATTTCCGGGCGTCTTCCGCTCGGCCCTGGCCGATCAGCCAATGCGGCGATTCCGGGACCCAGGCGCGCACCAGCAACGTGAAGGCGGCGGGGATGACGCCGACCAGGAACAGCCCACGCCAGCCGATCGAATCGGTCGTGAAGGCAGCAAAGGCAGAGGCGATCATGACGCCGAGCGGGATGAACACCGTCACCAGCCCGCCGATGAAGCCCCGCATGCGGGCAGGGACGAACTCCTGCACCAGCGGCAGATCGACACAATACAGACCGCCGACGCCGAAGCCGACGAAGAAACGGAAGATCGACAGGAACCACCAGCCGTTATCCGGCGTGAACGCCAGCACGCCGCTGGCCAGGGAGAAGTTTACGATCGTGGCGATGAAAACTTTCCGCCGCCCATAGACATCGGCAAGTCGGCCCCAGATGACCGCCCCCAGAATGGCGCCGACGCCGGAAGACAGCAGGATGATCGCCGACTGGCCGAAGGTCAGGTGCCAGGGCTTGATGATGAAGGCCAGCACGAAGCCGATCAGGTAATAATCAAAAAACTCCAGCATATCGCCGATAATCGCGGCGGCGATGATCTTGATCTGGTTGCTGGTCAGCGACTTTGCGTCGTCAAGGCGATTGAACATCGTACATTCCTCCCCGTCCCGGATTGGACCGGGTTGTTGGGGTGAACGGTGCCTGAACGGTTGGCAGCGTCAAGCGACCGTGTGCCGTTGTGGCCGCATCAAGCCTGTCGAAACGGTGCTTCGCGTCCATTTCTACGGGAACGGGCCGATCCCTGGCGGTTATCCGTTGACCAGGCGCTTGACCTCAAGCCGGGAGTTGCCGAAATTGAGCAACAAGCAAAGCCAAAGGCCGGTTGCTTTGAGGTAATTGATGCACTGGGCCTGGTGGATCGCGTCAAGCGACCTGATCACCTTCAGTTCGGCCAACACCGCGTTTTCGACCAACAGATCGGCCGTGTACACGCCCACGACCACGTCTTTATAATGGACAAGCACGTCATGCTGTTGCTTGACCATCAGGCCCGCATCACGAAGTTCGTGGACGAGGGCGTTTTCATAAACCTTCTCGAGGAATCCCACGCCAAGCGTATTCAGAACAATAAATGAGTACCCGATGATTTTCTCGGAAACGAGCGTGAGGGCTTGCTTATCTGTGTGCATCTGTGGTTCCAGTCTTCTGATTTTCGCGGGCCAGCTTTGGTTACTCCGAAAGTATGGAACCACAAATGCACACAAATTCACACAGATAAAGAATGATTCTGACCTTTTGGGCTGGGTTGCGGATGCTTGATCCGTGATCGCCGAACCCCGTTCAGGCGCCGTTCTGCAAATCAAAGTGTTTTGGTGGACAATGCAAGCGGATCACGATGCAACCAGACATCTTGTCATGCAGCGCCGGTTTTTGGGCGGTCCAACCGGCCATCATGAACCCGACGCAGCATATCAGAAGCGAAATAATCCCCCCGGATAGCGGCCGGCAGCGGTTTGAAAGCCGATGCGATCTCCATTGAGGTCAACCACCTTAATCGAACAGATCATTTTGTCCGGTGCTGGCTGAAATTCTGGCTGCTCAAAGCCGGTATAATAGACAAAATGCCGACGATGCCGTTGATGATCGCAAGGCCACCGCAGTCAGAGGTGACCTGCCGTGGTATCGTTGATCCGAAGACTCGCCAAAAAAACTGCACGACCCCTATGTCGATCAGGGCCGCCAAGACTCGCCACCAGAAACCAGCGACACCACTTCGATCTCGGGATCTGACAATTCGGGTATGTTGATTTTCTCTTCGTTGTACATTCTTAACGAACGGGAGAAGCCATAACAAGAGCCACGTCAGCCAGCGGACGTCTTCGCTCGCCGCTCATCAACGCCCGCCTCATCCATGTCCTCACGCAACCACCCGCCAGCAGCAACCAAATCGCCGGAACCGGAGCCTGGTCGGGCGGATCGGTCGCGACAGACGTGCCGCTGCCGGTTCGGCCCCGGACAGAGCCCTCAGCCGCCAGTCGCTCATCGCCCAACACCAAGGTCTGCCGAGCGACGCCCAGTTCCTGCGCCACGGCGGCACACGCCCTCCGCCGGGCAAGACCCCGGTCAAGATGCTGTGACGAAGGTGGTCAAACACGCCGCGCCGTCGCGTTTGGTCCGGTGCGAGCATCGGATTTAGCTGCCGTCTATCGGTCCAATAGATGACCTAAACCGCGTCCCACCATATCGCCGATGGCCAGGCGTTAACCGGCCGAAGCGTCTGGCGCCTCACTGAACCGTACATGCAAGCGGCGCGGCATGGAGGACATCCCCCACGGCCGCGCTTCGCTCAGATCCTTGACCGGAAGGGCTGTTAGAAGCCCTCGCGCTCCAACCGCTTGCGCTCCAGCTTCCTGGCGCGGCGAACGGCTTCGGCGGCTTCGCGAGCCCGACGCTCAGACGGCTTTTCGTAATGCCGCCTCAGCTTCATCTCGCGGAAAATCCCCTCCCGCTGCATTTTCTTTTTAAGCGCCTTGAGCGCCTGATCGACGTTGTTGTCACGCACGAGGACTTGCACTTCGCCGCCAGCTCCTATTCCCGGGCGCACCCATCACGAGTGCGCAAATTCGTCCGTCGCCAGGGATTCCGGCACGGGGGCTGGCGCTATAACATGGTCCTGGATAGTTACAAGTCCATTTTCCGCCATCAGGGACAACACGCGCACATGGCCATTCTCAAAATCGCCCGGATGGGCCACCCGGTTCTGCTGCGAAACTGCGATCCGGTGCCCGATCCGGGGGCGCCGGACATCCGCCGCCTCGTCGCCGACATGATAGAGACGATGCACGACGCGCAAGGCGTCGGACTGGCCGCGCCGCAGGTCTATCAGCCGCTGCGCCTCTTCGTCTTCCGCATTCCGGGCGGCCGGCAGACGCAGGACCCGGACGATTTGCCACTCGGCAACACCGTACTCATCAACCCCGAAGTGGAGCTGATCGGCGACGAACGCGCCCTGGCCTGGGAAGGCTGCCTGTCGATCCCAGACCTGCGCGCCGCGGTGCCGCGGGCCACCCGCATTCGCTATCGCGGCATGGATTGCGACGGCAACGTGACCGAACGCGAGGCAACCGGCTACCATGCGCGCGTCGTTCAGCATGAGTTCGACCATCTCGACGGCATCCTCTACACAATGCGAATGACCGATTTCCGCTTTTTCGGGTTCACCGACGAACTTGACCGCGCTGGAGCAAAAGGATGATCGCACCGCCCGAACGGATGCCTGAACGCGATGCGGCGATCATCGGGATGCTGCCGCATATCGCCTTCGACGGCTGGACCAAACGCGCCTTGCGGGCAGGCGTGCTGGACGCCGGCCTGCAAGCGGATGAGGCGGAACTGCTGTTTCCACTCGGCACTGTCGATATGATCGAGACCTTCTGCGACCTCGCGGACCGGCGCATGGCAGACGCGGCGGCCGACCTGCCGCAAACCCGGCTGACCGCTCGGCTGCGCGCGGTGATCGCGCTGCGGCTACAGCAGAACCGGTCGTATAAGGAAGCCATCCGGCGTGGCCTCGCGGTGCTGGCACTGCCCCAGAACGCCCGTGCGGCCGCTTCATGCACCGCGCGGACGGTGGATGCGATCTGGTATGCCGCCGGCGACCGTTCGGCGGATTTCAGTTGGTACACCAAGCGCGCCATCCTGGCCGCGGTTTACAGCGCCACCCTGCTGTATTGGCTGCACGATACGTCGGACGACGACGCCGACACGCTGGCATTCCTGGACCGCCGGTTGGCCGGAGTCGGCCGCATCGGTCGCCTGCGAGCCCGTGCCGACGCGCTGCTGGCTCGTTTGCCAAGACCGAGTGCCCTACGAATGGGTGACACGGGCTAACAGACACTCTATCTGTGCGGTAAATTCGGCCGCCGATCCGGCGACCGGCTTACAGCGCAGGCCCCGTTAGCAGGTTCATGACCGACACCCCCATTGAGCGTATTCGTAACTTCTCCATCATCGCGCATATCGACCACGGGAAATCCACCCTGGCCGACCGGCTGATTCAGTTCACCGGCGGGCTGACCGCGCGGGAAATGACCGCCCAGGTGCTCGACAGCATGGACCTGGAAAAAGAACGCGGCATCACCATCAAGGCGCAGACCGTCCGCCTCAGCTACACCGCCAAGGACGGCCTGACCTATGAACTGAACCTGATGGACACCCCCGGCCATGTCGATTTCGCCTATGAAGTCAGCCGCAGCCTGGCCGCGTGCGAGGGCAGCCTGCTGGTCGTCGATGCCAGCCAGGGCGTCGAGGCGCAGACCCTGGCCAACGTCTATCAGGCGATCGACGCCAATCACGAAATCCTGCCGGTCCTGAACAAGATCGATCTGCCCGCCGCCGAACCCGAACGCGTCAAGCAGCAGATCGAGGACGTCATCGGCATCGACACCTCCGACGCCATCGAGATCAGCGCCAAGACCGGCCTGAATATCGAAGGCGTGCTCGAAGCCGTGGTCAACCGCCTGCCGGCCCCGAAGGGCGATGGCAACGCAACGCTGAAGGCGCTGCTGGTCGATAGCTGGTACGACCAGTATCTGGGCGTCGTCATCCTGGTCCGCATCAAGGACGGCCGCATCAAACGCGGCCAGCGCATCCGCATGATGTCGTCCGGCGCCGTCCACTCGGTGGAGCAGGTGGGTGTCTTCACCCCCAAGATGATCCCGATGGACGATCTCGGCCCGGGGGAGA
>JAYUEJ010000100.1:0-2396 GCA_043739265.1 Rhodopila sp.
CTGTTCGGACTTCACCGGACGCGCCCCGCAGGCCGGATTACGCCCGCCGACCAGACCGGAACTGGGGAATTTCGCCGGCGCGGCCGACCCATCGCCGGAAACCGAGGACTGCCTGACCGTCAACGTCTGGACCCCGGGTTGCGATGCGACCGCGAAACGACCGGTCATGGTTTGGTTTCATGGCGGAGCGTTCGCCTACGGCAATGCCAACTCGCCCCGAACCCGCGGCAGCCGCCTGGCAGCGCGCAACGATGTCGTGGTCGTCACCGTCAATCAGCGACTGAACATTTTCGGCCATCTCGATCTGTCCGCTGCCGGCGGCGATACGTTCCAATACTCCGGCAATGCCGGCACGCTTGATATGGTTGCGGCGCTGGAATGGGTCCGCGACACCATCGCCGCATTCGGCGGAAATCCCGGAAACGTAACGATCTTCGGAGAATCCGGTGGTGGTGCGAAGGTCAGCACGCTGCTGGCGATGCCGCGCGCCAGGGGTTTGTTCCACCGTGCCATCATCCAAAGCGGCGCCGCCGTTCGGTTGCGGACCCGGGAACGCGCCCTGGCTCTGACCGAATGCGTGTTGCGGCACCTCGGCGTGGACGCCGCGTCGCTTCAGGCGATGCCCGTCGCACAGCTTCTGGCCGCCATCGAGCCGGCGCAAAAAGCCCTGGGTGCGTCACCAACGCCGCTGTTCGATCGCTATCCGTTCGGACCGGTGGTCGATGGCGACGTGCTGCCAGCCCAGCCGTTCGACCCGGCCGCGTCCAGTGTCTGCGCCGATGTTCCACTGATGATCGGCGACATGAAGACGGAGACAGCGAATTATCTCGCGGTCGTCGATCGGGTCTGGGATCGTTCTTTGACCGCAGTGGAAATGCGGCAACGGGTCGAACCGATCGCCGGTCACGATACCGGCCGCGTGGTCGAATTGTATGGACAGTTGTATCCAGAGGAAAATCCCGCCGAACGGCTGATCGCGATCACGACAGACAGCAATTTCCGCATCCGCTCGCTGGTGCTGGCGCAACGCCGTGCTGCCCTGAACCGAGGTCCGGTCTGGATGTATTCGTTCGAATGGGAAACCCCGGTGCTGGGCGGCAGATTGAAAGCGCCGCACGCGATGGACGTGCCGTTCACCTTCAATACATTGGACCTGACCAACGCAACCGACGGCCGCCCGGATGCTCAGGTTTTGGCGGATACCATGTCATCCGTCTGGGCCGCCTTCGCGCGGAACGGCCGGCCGGATCACGCGTCGATCCCCGCATGGCCGGTCTATGATTCTGCAACGCGTGCCACCCTGGTTCTGGACAAAGTGTGCCGGATAGAGAACGATCCCCGAGCCGAAGAACGCCGTCTGTGGCAGGACATAACCGGCTCGGTATAGGGGAAACGATTTATGCACGTCCAAACCGTCACCGGCCCGATCGGGCTGGATCAGCTCGGCCGCACCTTGATGCACGAGCATCTGTTCATCGCCTTCGCCGGCGCCGAATTCGATCCGTCGGCACGGTTCGACCGCCCCGGATTCGTTGCCGAAGCCGTCCGCCGCCTGAAGCAGTTGCGGATCGAGCATGGGGTGCGCAGCTTCGTCGATCCCTGCCCAATCGAATTAGGCCGCGACGCCGCGCTGATGCGGGAGATCGCCGAAAAATCCGAAATGAACGTCGTCTGCACCACCGGTTTCTATTTTGAGGAAATGGGCCTGCCGATCTACTGGCGCGCCCGGACGGTGGAGGAGATCGCCGGCCTGTATATCCGCGAGATCACCTACGGGATCGGCACCACCGGAATCAAGGCGGGGGCGATCAAGGTGGCGACCGGCGCACCCGCGATCACCGCACTGGAACATAAATTTTTGGAAGCGGCCTGCCTTGCGCAGAAAGCCACCGGCGTGCCGATCATTACGCACACGCAGGACGGTCATGCCGGCCCAGAACAGCAGGCGGCATTCGCCAAGGGCGGCGTCGCGGCACATCGTTGCCTGATCGGTCATTGCTGCGGCAATGCCGATCCAGCCTATCACCAGCGTGTCGTCGATGGCGGATCGTATATCGGCTTCGACCGCATTGGATTGTTGCGGTATCAGCCGGACGAAATCCGAGCGGATAATTTGGTGAAGCTGGTGAAAAATGGCCACCGTGCGCAGATCATGATGAGCCAGGACCGCCATTGCGGCTGGCTTGGAAAATTCGCCCGCCAGATCAGCCCTCAGGAGCAAGCCAAAATGGATGCCTTGCGCGCGGAGGGACAATGGCCGCCGCATTACACTTATCTGTTCACCGATTTCGTTCCTATGCTGAAAGAACGCGGCCTGACGGAGCAGGAAATTTTCTCCATGCTTGATGAAAATCCGCGGCGTTTCTTCGCCGGCGAAGCGCTGCCGCACCGGAACG
>JAYUEJ010000101.1:0-7225 GCA_043739265.1 Rhodopila sp.
CATTCGCATCTATCTCAATGCGAGACGCAAAGCGACGGTGTCCACGCTTACATGTACCTGCCCCTACATGTTCCGGCGTTCACGACGGTCGAAGGCCAACAGCGTTGGCAAGTCCCCAAGGAGAACGCCAAGATGGGCGGGTGGATGCTGGACCGGGTCGCTGTCCGCCAAACGGCCTCGTGCCGCGCCTTGCCTCATCCAGTTGCCCCCGCGCCCGCCGCGCATTAGAAATCGCCGCTTGTGCATCCGACCCCGTATCCGACCCCGCACCCCCTGGGAACCAACCATGTCTCTCGTGTCCGACCGCCTCGACCGCATCCAGCCCAGTCTGACCATCGCCATTTCCACCGTGGCGCGCCGCATGATCGCCGAGGGCAAGAACGTGATCAGCCTGTCGCAGGGGGAGCCGGATTTCGACACCCCCCGCAATATCAAGGACGCGGCGATCCGGGCGCTGGAAAATGGCGAGACCAAATATACCGACGTTGCGGGCACCATGACCCTGCGCAAGGCGGTCGCCACCAAGTTCGCCCGCGACTCCGGTATCGACTATAAACCGGAAGAAATCATCATCTCCACCGGCGCCAAGCAGGTGCTGTTCAACTGCATGGTCGCCACGCTGAACCCCGGCGATGAGGTTGTCATTCCCAGCCCGTGCTGGGTCAGCTACCCGGACATCGTGACGCTGGCGGACGGCAAGCCGGTGCTGGTGCCGTGCGGCCAGAACAACGGATTCAAGCTGCGGGCGGAGGACCTGGAGGCCGCTATCACGCCGCGGACGAAGTGGTTCATGCTGAACAATCCCTGCAACCCGACCGGCGCGGCTTACAGCGCGGAGGAGTTGAAGCCGATCTGCGAGGTGCTGATGCGGCATCCGCATGTCTGGGTGCTGACCGACGATATCTACGACAAGCTGGCCTATAACGGCTTCAGGCCGGGGACCATCGTTGCTGTGGAGCCCGCGTTGAAAGACCGCACGTTGACGGTGCATGGCGTGTCGAAATCCTATGCCATGACCGGTTGGCGCATCGGTTTCGCCGGCGGCCCCGTCGCGTTGATCAAGGCAATGGACAAGTTGCAGAGCCAGTCCACGTCCAACCCCAACTCCATCGCCCAGGCCGCTGCCGTCGAAGCCCTGCTCGGACAGCAGGACACGGTGGAGGAGATGCGCAAAGTGTTCGAGCAGCGCCGCGACATGGTGGTCGAGATGATGAATGCCGCCCCCGGGATGAATTGCAGCACGCCGGACGGTGCGTTCTATGTGTATCCATCGATCCACGGCTGTATCGGCAAGACCAGCAAAGGCGGTGTGCCGATCAAGGACGATGAGGCGTTCGTGCTGACCTTGCTGGCCGAGGAAGGAGTCGCCACCGTGCACGGCGCCGCCTTCTGCTACCCCGGTTACATCCGCATCAGCTATGCCAACGCAACGGAAGAGCTGCGCGAGGCCTGCTCCCGCATCCAACGTTTCTGTCAAGGACTAACCTGATGCCCGGATTGTCCCAACGGATTGGCCGGGTTTCGCTTGCCGCCAGCGTGCAGATGACGATTAAGGCGCGCGAACTGAAGGCCGCCGGCAAGCCGGTCGTTACTTTGACGACAGGCGAACCGAATTTCGACAGCCCGCCGCATGCGATCGAAGCGGCGCATCAGGCGGCACTTGCGGGGGACACCAAATACCCGCCCCAGGATGGCACGCGGGCGCTGAAGCTGGCGATCCAGCGCAAGTTCAAACGGGACTCCGGCCTGGACTACGCGCTCGATGAGATCGGCGTCGGCAACGGCGGCAAGCAATGCCTGTTCAACGCCATCATGGCCACGGTCGATCCCGGCGATGAGGTTATCATTCCGGTGCCGTCGTGGATTGCCTACGCGCAGATGACCGAACTGTGCGAGGGCGTGCCGGTGCTGGTGAATTGCCCGCAGAACAACGGCTTCAAGCCGCGGGCCGAGGATATCGAGGCCGCGATAACCCCGCGCACCAAGTGGCTGATTCTGAATAACCCGAACAATCCGACCGGTGCATGCTGCACGGCGGACGAGATCGCCGAGATCGCTGTGGTGATGCGCAAGCACCCGCATGTGTGGATCCTGTCGGACGATATGTATGAACATCTGGTGTTCGACGGGTTCCAGCATGCGACGTTCGCTCAGGTGGCTCCGGACCTGAAGGAACGGACCCTGACGGTCACGGGGGTTTCCAAGACCTATGCAATGACCGGCTGGCGCATTGGTTTCGCTGGCGGTCCGAAGGCGCTGATCAAGGCGATGACCGTGATGCAGGGGCAGGCGACGGCCGGCATCTCCACCGTCGGTCAGGCGGCGGCCGCCGCCGCGCTGGACGGCCCACAGGATGGTGTCGATGAACAGATCGTCGCGTACAAGCGGCGGCGCGACTTTGCCGTGGACATGCTGAACGCGTCGAAGGGTATCAGTTGCCACAAGCCCGAGGGCGCGTTTTATGTGTTCCCGAACGTTGCCGGCTGCCTCGGCAAGACCACCACCGGCGGGCGCAGGCTGAACACCGATGAGGATGTGTGTCTGGCCCTGCTGGAGGAACACTATGTGGCGACCGTGCACGGCGCCGCCTACCACATGAGCCCGTTCCTGCGCATCAGCACCGCGACGGCCGACGACGAACTGATGGAAGGTTTGCGGCGTATCCAGACGTTCTGCGAGGGGTTGCGGTAGGGCAAGCCGGCAGGTTTAAGGAGGCGCGATGACGCAAGACCCTGACCCGTCCCCGCCACACCGCGACTGGCTGATCCGTCCCGGCCGCGACTCCGACGGGCCCGCCATGATCGCCCTCATCTGGTCGTGCTGGTCCGCCCATCCCGGCATCAAGATGGATGTTGACCGGGAAATGCCGGAACTGCACACCCTGGGATCGTTCTACGCCAACCTGGGTGGCGCCCTCTGGGTGGCGGAATCCGACGGCCAGGTCCGCGGCATGATCGCGGTGCATCCGATCGACCCGGCGGTGTGGGAAATCTGTCATGTGTATGTGGCGCCGGCGCTGCATGGGTCGGGGCTGGGGCACGCACTACTCGATCAGGCCGAACGCCACGCCATCGCGGCCGGCGCCGAACGGCTGGTGCTGTGGAGCGATACACGGTTCGAGCGCGCTCACCAGTTCTACGAAAAGCGATCCTATGTCCGGGCCGGCCCGATCCGGGTGTTGAACGACATCTCCAACTCGCTGGAATTTGGCTACGCGAAACCGGTCGATGGCGTCGAGTCCCTGGATATCGCGGCGGCGGGTTCGGCTGTCGTGCGGCTGGCCGACATCATGATCGCCTGTGTCCGGGACGGCGCATCGGTCAGCTTCCTGGCGCCACTGGCCCTGGACAAGGCGAGGGCGTTCTGGCGCCGGGCCGCATCGGATGTGGGCGAAGGCAAGCGGGTGATCGTGGCGGGCTGGCGGAACGGTGTCCTGCTGGGAACCGGCATGCTGGATCTGGCGACACCGGAGAATCAGCGCCACCGGGCGGAGGTGCAGAAACTCCTGGTCGATCCATCGGGCCGCCGAACCGGGTTGGGCCGTCAGGTGATGCATGCCCTGGAATGCGCGGCGGTGACCGACGGGCGATCCTTACTGACGTTGGATACGCGTTTGGGTGACGCGGGCGAGGCGCTTTATCGCGCCGAACAGTGGCAGGAAGCGGGCCGCATTCCGGATTTCGCCAGGGCCGCCGACGGAACGGCGCACGCGACCGTGCTTTTCTGGAAGCGTTTGGGGCCCAGGTAGGGAAGGCCATGGCTCTGCCCTGGACCCGCGAAAGGGCCGGCGGCCCCTTCGATCCCGTTATAACCGGGTTGCAAGGGCCGTCGGCCCTTGGCGGGGTCGAGGGGCGGAGCCCTCGGCTTCGCTCTACCGGAAGATCGTATGCGGGCGTGACGACGCCAGCATGGCGCCGTTCAGCGGCCATGCCGTCGTTATCGAATCGGTCCGCAGCGGTCCCGGCTGGGTCGGCCGGCTGGCGGCGCCAAGGGCTTCTGACAGCTTCGAAGCTGCCTCCATGACCTGGGGCAGCAGGTTGCGCGGACGCGGCGGCCGCATCCGCATCGAGGGGGAACTGATGAAAACGACCGCGACCACAGCGCCGGCGGTGTCCCGGATCGGCGCCCCGATGCCGACGGCACCGGCGATCACTTCGTCCGAGGTGATCAGGTAGCCGCGGGTGCGGATGCGTTGCAGGTCGGCGGCGATCCAGGTCGGATCGATGCGGGTGGCCGGCGTATAGCGGTTCAGGCGCTGAGCCAGAACCTGGGTTTGCACCGACTCAGGCGCGAAAGCGAGCAGGATGCGGCTGCTGCCGGCATGCAGCGGGCCGCGCTTGCCGACTTCCGAATACATCCGGATGGTCGGGTCGGTCTGGTAGATGGCGACGGTCTCGCTTTCCATGCCGTCACGGATGCGCAGATACACGTTCTCGCCGGTCGCCTTGCCAAGTGCGGCCAGGAACGGCATCGCCGTCGCCGCCAATGCCCCTTGTTCCGAGGCCGCGCGACCGAGCGCCCCCCATCGGGCGCCGAGGCGCCAGAGGCCGCGGGCTTCGTCTTGTATGGTGAAGCCACGCGCCTGCAAGGTCCGCAACAGCCGGAAGGCCGCGGTGCGGGTGCATCCTACGTTCTCGGCCAACGCGGCAAGAGAGGCGGGGCCGAGGCGCGCAAGGGCTTCCAGCAGATCGAGGGTCCGGTCAACGGCGGCGATATTGTATTCACGCGATGGGGATTCGGGGAACGGATTCGTGATGGAGGGGGGTGTCTTGGGTTTTGCCCGAGATGTCCCGTTGCCGATCTTGGCTGTCTCCATTGTATGTTCCCTTTGTGCTTTAGGCGGATGATAGACGCTTTGATTCCGCAATTTGCACGAAAACCGCTTCATCCGCATTAAATTTACTGATTAGTAGAATTACATCCCAACAAGTTTGCCGCAAAAGGCGTCTGTGCATGGGTGCTATGCATCAAGCCACAGGCCGATGCCGTTTCCGGCATCTCCGTCCTCGCGGCGCGATACCGCCGCCAGGCGCGCGCGGGGCTGGCTTGACGATCAGGGTTGGCGGAACGGCCGGCATGACTTGCAGACGGTGCCACCGAGGCGCAAATCATGGCCTGAATAACAGGAGGGTATGCCATGGCCAGCCTATTGTCCCGACCGCCGGAGCGGCTTCATCACCACGCCTACGTCGTGAAAGACCAGGAAAAAAACCGCCGCTTTTTTGAGGACATACTCGGTATTCCGCTCACCGCCACTTGGTGTGAGCGGCATCTCAACCCGTGGGTCAACCGTGAGGTGGCCTTCTGCCACACCTTCTTCAGTCTGGCCGACGGCGGCGCGTTGGCGTTCTTCTCGTTCGCCGACGACGAGGTCTATCAGAAATGCCAGCCGGCGTCTCCGCCGGAGATCGGCAGCTTCGACCACATCGCGTTCAAGGTGGACGACACGTTGTATGATGAGCTGGTCGGTCGGCTCAAGGCGGCACGGGAGCCGGTGCGAGAGACCGACCATGGCTTTTGCCGGTCGATGTATTGCACGTCCCCGGATGGGCTGATCGTCGAATTCACCGTCGATGCGCCTGATGCGGCGGCGATCGACGTCCTGCGCCGCGCCGATGCGCATGCCGAACTGGCCCGCTGGATGGCGGGGGATCACCGGACCAACAACGCACTGCGGACGCATCCGGCGGCTTAGCGCAACCGGCGTCCAGGACGCTGCGGCCGCGCACCTGGTTATGCCGACGGATACCGGTAACGACGGCGCTTACGCATGGCGACCGAGGCAAGGAGGGCATGCGTCCAGCTCGCATCGTCCTCCGTCGGATGGTGTACCGTGTCGCTACCGAAATGCGTCCTGATTCAAAATCCGCTCATTGAAGGCGACCTTTGCCGAGAGGTGCCCGCGGTCCGATGTCGCTATCAACCACGCTGGGACGTGCCCTGGTCAGTGGTCATCCGGCGACAGTGGAGGCAGCGTATCGCTGTGCCGCACGGTCACCGGCGAAGCATCGCGCAGCGGTTGCAAAAGCATCCTGTCAAGCCGAAGCTCCCGCGGATCGCGGAAGCAGTCGATGCCGATCGTCATGCGGTCATGCCCCATGTTTGGTTGGGCACAATACGTGCCAAACAGGCGATCCCACCAAGGCACATTGAACCCGAAATTGCTGTCGGTTTCCCGTCGATCGATCGAATGGTGGACACGATGCATGTCCGGTGTGACGACGACTAAACGAAGTAAGCGATCGACACCAAGGGGCAGGCGGACATTGCCGTGGTTGAACATCGACGTGGCGTTCAACAGGACCTCGAACGCCAGCACGGCGGCCGGCGGTGCGCCGAGCGTCGTGATAGCGGCCAGCTTGATCATCATCGAGAGGAGGATTTCGCCCGGATGGAACCGCAGCCCGGTGGTGACGTCGAATTCCAGATCCGCGTGATGCATGCGATGCAGTCGCCAGAGCACGGGCACGGCATGGAAGGCCACATGCTGCCCATAAATTATCAGATCGAGCAGGATCACCGTGAAAGGAACAGCGATCCAGGCCGATAGCGGCACGACGTTGAATACGCCCCATCCCTTGGACTGCGCGAAGAAGGCTATCCCTACGCCGGACAGCGGGAACAACAAACGCACCACCAATGTGTCCAGGACGACCAGGCCAAAATGACTCGGCCAGCGACGGACGCGGCCGATCGACTGTCGTCGGCGCGGCAACAGCAGCTCCCACACCGCCATCACCAACAAAACGCCCAGGAAGCAACTCAGGCGGATGAGCGGTTCGGCGGCGATTACCGATTGGGGCAAGTGCGCCTCCTGACGAGCGGCTGGAGCCTGGCCGCCGTTGATATCCGATCTATCAATTAAAAGATGGTGCTGTGAAGCGAGACGTCGGGTCAAGCGAAACGGCCTGTACAGCAGGTGCGTCGCGCCGGCCTGGTGACTCTGCGGCGCAGCGGCAGGCGGGTGATCTGTCGTCTGGCGAATGGGATCGAAGCTGACATCGTGGGTCTGCCCGGGGGCCTGCGGCACAGGATTGGAGGCGCGGGTCCTGGCGATCGCCTTCGGCACCGCCGTACGCATCGCATGCTTGCCCAATGTGCGCGGGTTCGCCGGGAGCACCGTCAACGCCACGACGCTGGAGGAGATCGCGGGTTTTCTTCCCGGCGCTTCCATACGCCACGGCGCGACTTTTCGCTTAGGGCCTGCTCGAACAGATGATGCCAA
>JAYUEJ010000102.1:0-2388 GCA_043739265.1 Rhodopila sp.
CTGGTGCACAAGGACGAAATCGGCGAGTTGGCGCATGCGCTGGGTGAATCGGCGGCCGCTTTGTGGGCGCGGATGGACGCCACCGAACGTTTCGCCGCCGACGTCGCCCATGAAATTAAGAACCCGCTGTCATCAATCCGCAGCGCCATCGAAACCCTGCGGCGGATCGAGGAACCTGACAAACAACGCCGCCTGCTGGCAATCATCGCCGAGGATGTCGGGCGCCTCGACCGGCTGATCAGCGTCATCTCCGACGCATCGCGGATTGACGGCGAACTGTCCCGCGCGGCGGTCGCCTCGATGGACGTGATCCCGATCCTAGAAATCCTCGTCGAGATCGATGAGGCCACCCGCAAGCCCGGCGATCCGCGCATCGAACTCGCCGGGGCCGAAGGCGGCGCCGTGGTCCAAGCGGTCGAAGGCCGGCTGGTGCAGGTGCTGCGCAATCTGATCGGCAATGCGCAAAGCTTCTCGCCCCCCAATGGCCGGATCACCCTGCGGACGACCGATGCCGGGGCGATGGTGGCGATCAGCGTCGAAGACGAAGGGCCGGGGATTCCGGACGCGAAACTGGAGCATATTTTCGACCGGTTCTATTCCGAGCGCCCCGAAGGCGAACGCTTCGGGCAGCATTCCGGGCTGGGCCTGTCGATCAGCCGGCAAATTGTCGAGGCGCTGAAGGGGCGGATCGCCGCGGAGAATTTGCGGAACCCGCTGGGGGTGGTGGTCGGGGCGCGGTTTACCGTGATGTTGCCGAAGGGGTGAGTGAAGATCGACCCAAGCGCCCCTCACCCCGACCCTCTCCCAAGGGAGAGGGAGCAGGAAAAAGCCTTCTCCCTTGGGGAGAGGGTTGGGTGAGGGGAACCACCGCACGACAGAACGCCGGCCTTGCGTGTAAAAAGCGCCCCTCGCCCCGGCCCTTTCCCAAAGGGAGAGGGAGAAGTCCAGCGGAGCCATCGGATGGACCCTAAAGTCTTGCTCACCCAAGCCCGCGAAATGCGCCGCGTTCCCACCCCGCCGGAACAAAAGCTGTGGCGGGCGCTGCGCGATCGCGGCCTCGGTGGCCTGAAATTCCGTCGCCAGGTGCCATTCGGGCCGTTCATCCTCGATTTCTTTTCCGGAGAAGCCCGCCTGATAGTGGAAATTGACGGTGCCACCCACGCCACGCCCAACCACGATACCGACCGCAATACCTGGCTGACAGCACACGGCTGCATAATCATCCGGTTTTGGAACACTGACGTGATGGGCAATTTGGACGGCGTCTTGCAGGCGATTTTGGCCGCAAACCGTTCTCCCTCTCCCTTTGGAAGAGGGCCGGGGTGAGGGGCGCTTAACCCCAACCACCTAAGCCGCCCGCCCGCCCCCACCACGCCTGCCAGCAGCACCCGCGTTGGCCCGACGACATCGGGCGTCAGGTGCCGCACATGGTCCGGACCGAAAATTGCCGTGACGCGATCATCCGGCAATTCAGTCCGATAGCCTGATACACGCGGGAAAGTGATTTCGAGTACCGCGTGGTCCCGCATCGCCTGCACAGCAATTGTCTGGCGCGGCGGCACCGGGGTGACATATTCCGACCCCCGACGCGATGATGCCATCCTGGCACCAATGGTCCGACCTCGGCCTGCGTCCCTAAACCGTAAACTGCTCCGCAATAATCCGCTCCGACAGCCCCTGCCCCGGATCGAATAGCACCGTGGCGGTCAAACTCCGATCCTCATGCACCGCCACCGACATCACATCCCGCACCTCAAGCGAGTCCGCCACCGCCGCCACCGGACGTTTTTCACTTTCCAGAATCTCAAACAACACTTCGGCGGAACTCGGCAGCAGCGCGCCACGCCAGCGCCGAGGCCGAAAGGCGCTGATCGGGGTGAGCGGCAGCAGGTTCGCTGACAGCGGCACAATCGGCCCGAAGGCGGAGAGATTGTACGCGGTTGAACCGGCAGGAGTTGAGATCAGCACGCCGTCGCAGGTCAGTTCCGCGAGCCGCACCCGGCCATCGATGGTGATGCGAATTTTCGCCGCTTGGGCGAGTTGCCGCAGCAGGGATACTTCGTTCAGCGCCAAAGCCTCATGCACCGCGCCGGCTGTCGTCACCGCGAACATGCGCAGCGGGTGCAACTGCGCGGGTTGGGCGTTCATCAGGCGCTCGGGCAGATTATCCTCATTCAGCGCGTTCATCAAAAACCCGACCGAACCGCAATTCATGCCGTAGACCGGGACCGAGCGATGCAGCACATGGTGCAAGGTTTGCAGCATGAACCCATCGCCGCCGAGGGAGACAATGACCTCCGCGGTCTCCGCCGGGGTTTGCCCGTAGCGGGCAGTCAGTCTGGCCAAGGCCTCGGCCGCCAATGGGGCGGATGACGCCTGGAAGCAGAT
>JAYUEJ010000103.1:0-7206 GCA_043739265.1 Rhodopila sp.
GAGCGCCAGAGCGAGGCACTGCCGCAGCAAGCGCTGATCGGCGACCTCGCGGCGTTCTTCGCGGAACAGCACCTGACCGCGTGCGAAACCCGCTTTGCCGCGGCGGATTGTTGTGTGACGCCGATACTCGATCTGGCGGAGGCCTTGCATTCGGCACACCACCGTGCGCGAGGTGTGGTCCGCCAGGGCTCAGATGGCGGCTTGCAGGCGTTGTTTCCTGCATTGATCGATGGGCAGCCGCCGGCCATGCGAACAGATTTCGAATTTAAAGAGATGAAAGCGAGGGCGTGACCCAATGCCGTTCAAAGTTCAACCTGGCGTAATCGGCTGCGCGATCCGGCCCGCGATCGCGGGCCGAGATCGGTCGCTCGAGGAAATCCTGTACGACACAACGCAACAGGCGTTGACCGATGCCGGCCTGACGATCGATGACATCGACGGTATCATCGTCGCATCCAACGATCAGCTCGACGGCCGGGCGATTTCGGTCATGATGGCGTCCGGCGCCGTGGGCGGTGTCGATCGGGACATCCTGTCCACGCCATCGGGTTCCGAACACGCATTCATATTGGGTGCGTTGCGCGTTGCGTCCGGTCAGTTTCGTACGCAACTCGTCGTCGCCTGGAGTCCGAACGAGGCGTCGTCCATTTCAGAGGCAGAGCGGTTAGGCGCCGATCCCTATTTTCACCGCGCCTTGCCGTTGGACGAACTGTCCGCCCATGCGTTGCAGGCGACGGCACTGGAGCAGGCGATGCCCGGCGTGCGGGAAGTGGCGGAGACCGTCCTCGCCAAGAACCGGCGTCATGGCGCGCTCGCCTATCCGGATCCACTGGTGCAAACGCAGCCTGGCCCCGCGCGCTGGCCGCTCGCCGCCGGGTCAACGACACGCCCTGTTACGGGATGCGTGGCGATGGTGCTGGCGGCAGCCGATTTCATCGCGGAGCGCGGGGTCGTTGATGTGGCCTGGGTCCGTGGTATGGGGTGGGCAACCGAACCGAGCTTCCTGGGCGATCGCGACCTTAGCACCGCGCCGGCATTGGCGGCGGCAGCGCTACAGGCATACACGCAGGCTGGCATTACCGATCCGATTACGCAACTGGATGTCGTTGAGGTAACGGACGCGACGCCGTATGCCGAACTGCTCGCCTACGAAGGTTTGGGCCTGTGCGCCCGTGAAGACTGGGCGGCACGGGTTGGCGATGGAACCTTCGCGCGTGAGGGGCGGCTGCCGGTCAATCTGTCCGGCGGTGTGCAGACCTTCAACCCGGTCTTTTGCACCGGGCTGATTCGTTTCGCCGAAATCGCCAACCAGGTGCGCGGCCATGCCGGCGCCCACCAGCGCCAGAATACCCGCAACGGATTGGCGCAGGCCGGCAGCGGCTTCGCCATGCAGTATCAGGCGGCCATCGTGCTTGGCCGCGACAAGGAGGTACGGACATGAGTACCGATCGGGTCGGCATCATCGGCATCGGCCAATCGCGGTTCACCGCGCGCCGCGACGACGCAAGCTATCCGGATCTGGTGCGCGAAGCCGTCGTGCTGGCAATGACCGATGCCGGCCTCGGGTTCGATGACATCGAAGCCGTGGTCTATTCGCTGTCACCGGATGCGATGGTCGGCATCGGCAACGCCGAACGAACCGGCGTGGAGGCGGTTGGTGCGCGCAACAAACGATTCCTGCGCATTAACACCGGCGGCGCCACCGGGATTTCCAGCGTGGCCGCCGCCTACTATCACATCGCGTCCGGCGTCTGCGACGTCGTGCTGACCGCCGGGGCGGACAAGGTGGGGGAATGCGGCGATTCCCAGACCGTGCTGAACAAGATATGGGACCCGACCTACGAACGGCAATTGCCGTTGGGCACCATCAACATGCTGGGCATGTCGGCGATCCGCTACATGGAACGCTACGGCATGACCGAGGAAGACATGGCTAGGGTGACGGTGAAGAACCGGCGGCAAGCCTCGCTTAATCCCAATGCGCATCTGCGCAAGATTGTGTCGATCGACGATGTGCTGGCGTCCCGCTACATCGCCTGGCCGATCAAGCTAATGGATTGCTGCCCGCAATCCAGCGGCGGCGGCGCGATGGTGCTGGCGTCCGAACGTTACATCAAAGAGCACAAGCTGGATGCGGTCTGGATCACCGGGCTGGCGCATTGTTCCGAATCGTATTGGCTGGGTGACCGGATGGGCGAAAATCCGGTCGCGGATCATGCCGATGCCTTCGCACTGGGGCGGTCCTTCGAGCGGGCATACAAAATGGCCGGCATCACCAACCCCGGCGAACAAGTGCAAGTCGCCGAGCTGTACGCTCCGTTCAGCAACACCGAGTATCACTCGATCGATGCGGCCGGCCTGGCCAAACGGGGTGAATCGATCGCGATGCTGCGCGAAGGGCAATTCGAACTGGGCGGCCGGCTGCCGGTGAACCCATCGGGCGGAACCCTATGCACCAATGCGATCGCCGTCACCGCGATGATCCGCGTGGCGGAGGTTGCGTTGCAGGTCTGGGGGCGTGCCGGTGGCCATCAGGTCAAGGGTGCGCGGGTGGGTATCGCCAGCGGCAACGGCGGTGACCACCAATTCTTCGGCACAATGGTTATTGAGGCGTAAGGAGACTACCAATGGAACTGATGACCCGCCAGGAAACCTGGAATATTACGTACAACCACGCGTTGGGCGAAACCGCGAGCTGGTTCTACGCACAGATTCGCGACAATGCGAAAATCTTCGGGCGCCGCTGTGCCTCCACGGGGCGCGTGCTGGTGCCGCCGCGTTCGTTCTCCGATCAGACGCTACAGCCGACCACGGATTGGGTCGAAGTCGGTCCGGGCGGCCGCATCGAGACGTTCACCATCGTGTACGAGGAATTCCAGAACCTGCCGCCTCCGCCGTACGCTTTCGGCTACGTGCTGCTGGACGGCGCCGATACCGCGTTGGGCGGCTACTTCAAGGGAGTCGATCTGAAGGATCCGGCGAAGGCCGCTGCAATCCTGAAGATAGGTACCAGGGTCGTTACGAAGTTCGCCGAAAAGCGAACTGGTGACGTGCTCGACTTCTGGTTCGAAATCGTCTGATCGGCTCGGCGGCCGCGTTTCCGTAGAATTGATCCAGGCGCTGACGGGCAAAAACCCCCGTCAGCTTCCTGCCACCAATCGACGCGGCGCCTCGCTGACCCAAAGTACGGTAGCGGGGACATCGCCGTGATTGCGCATGGCATGAGCCTGGCCCGCCGGACAGTAAAGCGCGTCAAGCGGGTTTAGTTCGGTTGTGCGTCCATCCAGGATCGTCGCCACCTTTCCGCTTAAAACGATGTTGATCTCGGCGACCGGATGGCTGTGCAGGACCTCCTTGTTTCCCGGCGGCAACGACATGACTCCCAGTCCAATCCGGTCGCTTTGCATCGCCTGTGCGGGATTGTAATTCACGAAGCCTTCGCGGCCGCCGACCCAGTTCACGAACCAGCGCATAAAGCCCGGCTCGATAGCGCGGGGTTCGCCCCAGTAGGGTTCGAGGTCCAGGAACGGGATCAAAGAGACGGTGTCATCGGCGGGAAATGGGCCGGGTCCGTCCAGGTAGATCGACGTGCCATTCTTTTCGAGCGCGTCATGGATCCAGATCAGTTGCAGGTCCTCATCGCCAATCGTTCTGACCGCATGAGGCACACCGGCCGGAATATAGAGACAGTCCAGCGGCCCCGCACGGTGGATATTTCCCACGCCGTCAAAGCTTTCGACCTGGCCCTTGAGGATGATGTAAATTTCCGTTACGGAATGGAAATGCACGCCTGCCTGCCGGTTGCCCACCGGCATCCGCATAAGGCCGACGGCGCAGCGATCGCTGATGACCGCCTGCCCGGGATTTTCATTCAGATAGCCGTCCGGTCCGCCGACCCAGCTTGTTAGCGATCGCATGAAACCAGGTTCCTTGGCCTGCTTCACATTCCACGCCGGCTCCAAATCGAGATTGCGGATGATCCTGAGCGAGTTTTCCATCGTGCTATCCTCCTGTGCCGATCGTTCCTTGCACCCAACCCTGCGTCGTCGGCGTTCGGGCTCTGGCGATTCTGATACGCGGTCTATGATCCGTTGTCATGTGACGCAGGCTTTGCCGCATGCCCCGGGGCACCCCACCCGCCGATTGGCCTTGGTCGGTTACACTTTACCTTCTACTGTTCGGTAACCGAAAATGCTAAGCGGTTGCGCCTGTGACCCCCACCATGCTACGCACAAAAAAATTGAGAGAGGCAAACATAATGCCGAACACCGGACAATGTGCGATTACTGGAATCGGGGAAACGGCCTACGTCAGGGGCTCGCCGCATAGTGCGTTTGAGTTGCAGATCGAGGCCTCGCTGGCCGCGATCCGGGACGCCGGGCTGGATCCCAAGGATATCGACGGGGTCATTCCGATCGGCATCACCGGCGCGCCGGCTGAAGCATTCGTAACGAATTTCGGTATTCCCGATCTGCGGTTTTCCACCCTGGTGCCGATGGGCGGCGCCAGCGGGATCGGTTCTGTCCAATGTGCCATGGCGGCCATCCAGGCGGGCATCTGCAATCATGTGCTGATCCCGGCCGGGCGCAACGTCACCTCCGGCGCCAAGGCCGGGGCGCGCATTCATTCGATGCCGCAATTCCATCTGGTGACGGAATACGAGCTGCCGCAAGGGGCGATTGCCCCGGCGCAACTCTACGCCCCGATGGCGCGGCGGCACATGGAACTGTACGGCACCACCAGTCGCCAGTTCGCGGAAATCGCGGTGACCATCCGCGCCCATGCGCTGCTGAACGACAACGCGGTGATGAAGAAGCCGATCACCATCGAGGACCATCAGGCTTCGCGCATGATTTCCGATCCGTTCCGGCTGCTGGATTGCAGCCTGGAAAGCGATGGCGGCGCGGCCCTGATCGTCAGCGCCACCGACCGCGCCCGCGACATGCGCCAGCCGGTGGTGCGGGTGCTGGGGATCGCCGAGGGTCATCCCGACTCGCCCAGTTCGATCACGCATCGTTCCGACATGACGCAACTCGGCATCGCTAAGTGCGCCGCACGGGTGTTCGGCAACGCTGGCGTCACCCACGGCGATATTGATGTGGCCGAGATCTATGACTGCTTTACTTTCATCGTGCTTTGCCAGTTGGAAGACATGGGGTTCTGCAAGAAAGGTGAGGGCGGTGCGTTCGTCGAAAACGGCCGGTTGCGGCTGGGCGGCCCGCTTCCCACCAACACCCATGGCGGCCTGCTGTCGCAGGGCCACATGCTGGGGATGAACCACATCGTCGAACTGGTGCGCCAGTTGCGCGGCCAGGGCGGCCGAGCGCAGGTGACGGATGCGGAGGTCGGGCTGGTGACGGGCTACGGCGACATGGGCGATGGCGCCATGGCGATCATGGGACGGGGTTGAAGCAATGAACACTGTCATCGAAACAAAACCCGTTCCGCATCCGGACCGGGACTCGCAGCCTTACTGGGACGGCGCGGCCGAGGGCAGGCTGCGGCTGCAACGCTGCACCGCGTGCGGCAAATTCCGCAATTATCCCCAACTCGTCTGCACAGATTGTTACTCGCTCGGTGTGGAATGGGTGGAGGCCACCGGGCGCGGCGAGGTGCATAGCTGGACCGTGGCGCACCATGCGTTCCTGCCGGCGTTCAAGGCTGATTTGCCCTATACCCTGGTGATCGTGGACCTGGCGGAAGGACCGCGCACGATGGGGCGCCTTGATCCATCCGCGCAGGCTCGGCTGCGTATCGGGTTGCCGGTCAAGGTCGCGTTTGTGCGAAACGAGGCGGGGACTCCGTTGCCGGTGTTCTACGCGGCGGGTTAGCGGACGAGCCACTTGATATTTGTCCCATGCGAGCGTAGTTTATGGCTCATGTGAGACATGATATAGGGGTTGGCCGTGTCAGCTATCGCAGATCCGATCGCGGAAATCCTCGGAATTCGGGCGTCCGGCCCGCTTCCGCTCATGTCGGCGGTGGAGCAGGGATTGCCGCTTTCATCGCTGGACCGCGTTGTCCATTCCGTGGCCCCATCCGACACCAAATTTTCCCACCGAATCAGTCCCCGAGCGACCCTTGCGCGGCGCCGAAAGGCCCTGGCGAGCGCCACCGGTCGCTCCGAAGGCCGGCTTTCGGCGGAGGAAGGCACGCGTCTGGTTCGGCTGGCCAGCGTCTGGGCGATGGCACTGGATGTCTGGGGCGGCGAGGACGCGGCCCGCCGGTTCATGTTTGAAGCGCACCCGCTGCTGCACGGACGGCTTCCGGTGGATATCGTGCTGGAAAACGAACTCGGGCGGCCGGTCGTGGAAGGCATTCTGGGCCGCCTGCAATACGGTTCGGCTGTGTGAGTGGGCAGACGCTTGATCGCATTCTGACGGCGTATCGGATTGGCGACCCGGCCGGCGCTTATCCGATTTTCGACTCGACTGGCTCGAAGCTTTGGCCCGGACGCTGGAACACCAACGCCAGTCCGATGATCTATACGAGCGAACACTACAGCACCGCGATGCTTGAGAAACTGATGCATGGCAATGGACAGATGCCGCCCAACCAACACTGGATCGAGATTTCAATCCCACCGGGCGTATCCTACGAAATACTTTCGACCGCCCATCATCCGGGCTGGGCGGCCGAAGACGGCCTTGTGTCGAAGACCTATGGTGAGGCGTGGCAGAAATCGAAACGATCGCTGTTGCTGATCGTGCCCAGTGTGGTTGCGCGCATGGAACGTAACGTGCTCATCAACAACGTCCATCCCGAGGTGGATAAGATCACGCGCAACCTTCACCAGCCGATCTGGTGGGATAGGCGTTTGTTCGCGGTGCCCGTGGTTGCCGCGATGAGGAAGCGGCGCTCGAAACTGTAGTAGGGCGGTTATCGGATGATCGAGAAACGAGGAAAGCCTGCCGGCTCTAAATATCCGCTGAATACCGAAAGTGGCCCTCCGAGGCCACAGTCCGACCCGCCAAGATTTGGCGGTAAGGCGCCGGTCCGCTTTGGATCGGGTGATGAAAAGAGGTAGACGTTTCGGATCATGGCATCTTTCCGCCAGGCGAAGCGCAGGCTGAACTCTGTCCGAGCGTCAGGCTTCCGCCGCGCTAATCTGAGTTTCCCTCTTTGAAAGAACGTAAACTACTGAAATATATTGATAGTTTACCGAATTAACCCGGTTCTACTGGCCACATTTGACGCCCAGCAGAT
>JAYUEJ010000104.1:0-2378 GCA_043739265.1 Rhodopila sp.
GATGGCCGGGCGGTGCGCACCTACACCGACATCACCCACCGCAAGCGAACCGAACAAGCCCTTGCCGACGCCCGCGACGCCGCTGAGGCCGCCGGTCGCGCCCGCTCGGAATTCCTCGCGGTCATGAGCCACGAAATCCGCACCCCGATGAATGGCATCATCGGGGTGTCCAGCCTGCTGCTGGAAATGGAAATGGGCCCGAGCGAACGGCGCTACGTCCAGATCATCATGGATAGCGGCCAGCCTCTGCTGCAACTGATCAATGATATCCTCGATTTCTCCCGCCTTGATGCCGGACGCCTCGATCTGGAGGAAGCCGCGTTCGATCTGCGCATCATGCTGCGTGCCACAATCGACATGGTGACGCCGGAAGCCCAGGCCAAAGGGCTGGCTCTTTCCCTCGAAGTCGCCGACGACGTGCCGCAATTTGCCGTCGGCGATGCCCATCGGTTGCGCCAAATCCTGCTGAACCTGCTTGGCAACGGGCTAAAATTCACCCGCGTCGGGGGCGTTACGGTAACCGCCCGCCGAGTCAGCCAGGGACCCGACAGCATCCGTCTGGGTTTCGCCGTCCGCGATACCGGGATCGGCATTCCGCCCGATATGATCGACAAGCTGTTCACCGAGTTCACCCAGGTCGACAGCTCCATCACCCGCCGTTTTGGCGGCAGCGGGCTGGGGCTCGCGATCAGCCGCCGACTGGTCGAGCGCATGGGCGGCGTCATCTGGGTGGACAGCACCCCCGATCACGGCAGCACGTTCCAGTTCGAGGTGACGTTGCAGCACCCGCGATTGCCGGTGCAGGAGCCTGTCGCGCTGAACCTCGCAGACCCCAAACCGGCCGTCGCCAGATCATTCCAGGTCATGCTCGCCGAAGATAATCACACCAACCGGCTGGTTACCACCCGGATGCTGGAACGTCGTGGCCATGTCGTGGTGGCGGTCGCCAACGGACGGGATGCGGTCGAGCGCGCTGGCGAGTGCAGGTTTGATCTGATCCTGATGGACATCATGATGCCCGAAATGGATGGGCTGGCCGCAACCAGGGCAATCCGCGCCTTGCCGCCGCCCTTCGGCACGGTGCCGATCGTCGGTCTGACCGCCAGCGTGACCTTGGAAGACGAAGCCGCCTGCCGTGCCGCCGGCATGGATGAATTTGCCGCCAAACCAATCAGCGCCACGCAACTGGCAGCGCTGGTTATTCGCCTGGCACGGCAAACCGGCGGCCCGACCGATGCTGGCAGCGACGCCGACCTCGACCGCGACGCGTTGGCCCGCCTCGACCCAGTCGACGGGCGCGTCAAGGCTGCCGAATTCATCCTCGCCGGCCGCCGCATTGGCCACGCGATGCAGGACCTCGCCGATAGCCGCCAGCTTGAATCGCTCGCCGCCATCGTCCCGCCGTTTGCCCGGCAGGCCGCGGAACTCGGCCTGTCCCGTCTGGCGCTTTCGGCCGACTGGCTCGCCGCGACCGCGGATGCCGGCGCCCCGGTGGGCGTACGCCTTACCGACACAAAAGCACGCCTGAGCGCTGGGATCGCGGCGTTGGAGCACTGGTTGTCCGGCGAGGTTTGAGGGTATCGTCCGCCCAACGATAGCGGGAGGACTTGCATGAACGAGATGGTGGACGTGTTGATCATCGGATCGGGCGCGTCGGGGGCGGCGGTGGCGTGGAGCCTCGCCGATACCAAGATGCGTATCCTGTGCCTCGAACAAGGCGACTGGATGAAACAGTCCGACTATCCCAGCAACGGGCGCGATTGGGAGGCACGGCAATATGGCGACTTCGCCACCCGCCCCAATATCCGCGCCCGACCGACCGACTACCCGATCAACGATGATAATTCGCCGATCAAGGTGGTGAATTTCAACGGCGTCGGCGGCAGCACCATCATGTACACCGGGCACTACCCCCGCATGCACCCGTCGGATTTCCGCGTCCGTTCCCTCGATGGCGTGGCGGATGACTGGCCGGTGGATTACGCAACGCTCGAACCCTATTTCGCCGAAAACGACCGCATCACTGGGGTTTCCGGCCTCACCGGGGATCCGGCCTATCCGCCCAAGGTTGTGCCAATGCCGCCGCTGCCGCTGGGCAAGACAGGGGCGCTGTTTGGCCGGACAATGAACGGGTTGGGCTGGCATTGGTGGCCGTCTGACACAGCACTTGCCACCACCGAATATGACGGCCGCGCGCCCTGCATTAATCTCGGCCACTGCACGCCGGCCTGCACCCAGGGCGCCAAAGCCAGCACCGACATCACCTATTGGCCGCGCGCCATCCGCGCCGGGGTGGAACTGCGCACCCGCTGTCGGGTGCGGGAAATCACCACCAACGACCAAGGCATGGCGTCCGGGGTGATTTATTACGACGAACA
>JAYUEJ010000105.1:0-2376 GCA_043739265.1 Rhodopila sp.
CAAGGACTTCCGCCCGCAGCTTCCTCAGGTGGTGCTCGGCATCGTGCTGGACGAGCGGGACCGGCCGATCGCCTCGTTCCTGTGGCCGGGCAACACCGCCGATATCACCGCCCTGCTGCCCGTCGTCGCCCGGCTACGCCGCCGCTTCGGGGTCGATCGGGCCTGTGTCGTCGCCGATCGCGGCATGATCAGCGCCGCGACCATCGCCGCGTTGGAGGCGCAGAAGATCGACTCCATCCCGGGCCAAGTGTTTCGTTCACGGCACGTGAACGTGCCGAAACGCCGGAGGGGGGACTCCCCACCATTGGTCAAGCTATTTTTGGCCGTCAAGGTCGATGTTTGTGGGACTGATTTTCAACGTGGCGGCCACGACGGTTATCAGACTTGTTCAAATGCGGGCCGCACAAGGGCAGCAGCCCGCAGCCTGGGGGCTCTGCCCCCAAACCCCCGGGATATTTGAAGCCCAGTGATGAAAAGAGTAGAGGTATCAAGCGGTACAGGCGGGGACGCCGATGGCCGCGCCCGGTGATGCGGCCCGGCACTGGTTTGGCGCCGGGCCTTCTTTACCAAAGGTCAGGCTATGGCTGGCGGTCGGCGGCGATGTCCCCGCTGCTGATTTTCGGCGCGGCGGGGTGTTCGATCATCTGGTACCGGCGGTTGCTTTCGCCGGATCGAAGACGGTGCCTTTTTCGAGCATGACACATGCGACACCGAGCAGCCGGTCGGCGACGGTTCGCAGCGCCCGTCCGTGGGAATGGCCACGCGCGCGTAGGGCGTCGTATCGTTTGCGGCTTGTCTCGTCGTGCTGGGTGGCGACGCGTGCCCAATGATAGACGGCGTTCCGCAGACGATGCGAACACGCCTGGCGCATCTCCACACGCCATGACTTGCCGCTGCGTATTGTGACTGGCGCGACCCCGGTTAAACTGCGCAAGGCCTCGTGGTTTCTCTCGCGAACGGCTTGGGGGGCTTCCGCGAGCAGCGCGGCGACAACGATCGTCCCGACCCCCGGCATGGAGCGCAGGATCGCCGCATCGCGCGGCTCGTCCTCTTGTCCCGGCTCGCTTCCGGGTTCGGCGAGTTGGCCGAGCAAGGTATCGATATGATGGGACACGTCCTTGATCTGGCGGTTGACCAGGCGCAGCCGTTTGGCGATCGTCGCGATATGCGCTGTGGCTGCCTCGGTCGTCCCGGGGGCAACCGTCAGCGCCGGGCGCCTGAGAAACGACAGTGCCTCGGCAGCCGTGACACGACGGATACGATGAGCTGCCAACACACTCGCGACCTTCTTCTCGGTCAGGCGCGCGGCTTGCGTCGGTGTCGGGGCCTTGTCCCACAGCGCCAGCACCCAGTCCGCGCCCGGGTCATCGGCAAGCTCAAGGACTTGCGGATAGTAGCGCCACAGTTGCTGACGAATGCGGTTGGTGAGCCGGCCACGTTCCTGCTTGAGTTCCTCGGCCATCCGCGACCACTCGCGCAATTCCACCACGACCGGGTCCAGCGCCTCCACGCGGCGGAAGCAATGGCGATCGGTGCGCAAGGACGATGCCAAAACGAGAGCGTCGCGCCGATCGTCCTTGGCTCCCGCCGGCGACAGGCGGTCGCGAAAACGGTCGAGTTGCTTGGGATTGATGGCAAACACGGCAATGCCGCGATCCATCAGCGCTTCGACGACGGGTCCGTGCGGTGTCTCAATGCCGACAGCGATTTGCTCGGGCCTTTCCGCTTGTGAGCAAAGCCAATCGACCATCGCGCCAATCCCGCCGGCGTCGTGCGGGAAACTGCGTTGAACGGGATTACCCGTTCCGGTCAGACAGACCTGATGGGCGGCCGTCGCCCAATCGATCCCAACAAAAACCAACGGTTCTGTTTCCATGCCACTCTCCCACAGTTGCCGGACCACCGCATTGCGTACACCATTCCCTGTACTGGCGCTCGAGGCGCGACTCCCCACTGGGCGTGCAACACGGTCAACAAATCGAGGCGCACGTCCCCCCCAGGTGCTCAAAGGCACAGGGGGCGAAAAGGCGGCTCTCGATCAGTCGGCCCGATACCGATCATGATGCACCAGGATCGGCGCTGCACAAGGTACAGGGGGAGAGGCGCGAGCGGTCCACCAAGGAGGTGCGCGAGACCGTGCTGTACGACGACGGTGCGGCAGTGCCGCTGACCATCCCGCGCCAAAAGGGCGAGACCGATCTGGCGGTGAAGGAGGTCAAGATCCAGGGCCGGCGCTATATCGTCTGCCGCAATGAGGAAGAGGCGCGCAAGGACGCCGAAGCCCGCGCCACGCTGCTGGCCGGTCTGCAACGCAAACTGGCGACCGGCGCCAAGAGCCTGGTGGGCAACACCGGTTACCGCCGTTTCCTGGCGGCG
>JAYUEJ010000106.1:0-2373 GCA_043739265.1 Rhodopila sp.
GCCAATTTCTGCGTCTATTACTCGATCTGGGCGCTGTTCAGCACTTATCTGCAGAAGGAGCTCGGTTGGACGCCGCTGATGGTGGCGACACCCTTATTCTGGGCCAATATCGTTGTCTTCTTCTCTTCCGGCTTCTGGGGCGCCGTATCGGATAAATTGGGACGGCGCTGGGCAATCATGATCCCCTGCACCATCGGCATCTTCATCACGCCGATTTACCTGATGACGACGGACCCGGTCTGGATCATCTTTGGATTTATTCTGCAGGCTCTGTTCGTCGGGGCGAAAGACAGCCAGAATCCGGCTTGGCTATCGGAACGATTCCCCACGGAAGTCCGCGCCAGCGCCGCGGGCTTCGTCTATCATCAGGGCGCCATCTGGGGTGGTTTCGTGGCCCCGGTCATCGTCTATTTCGCAGTGGACCAGAAAATGGGTTTTGCCCAGCCGATGATGATCGGCACCGTCGGGTGGCTCGTGATCCTGATCATGGCGGTGTTCCTTGGCCCCGAAACAAAGGGGAAGGTCCTCAGCGCGGATATCGAGGTCTTGTTAGTGGCCGAAATGCCTTAATCGCCGGCCAGTTCTGATTGGCTGGAACGGCCGGAGCGCATGCTCCGGCCGTTTCCGTTGATGGACTCCCTCTACGGCCGCGCCCCGCGCACGAGCCGTCCTGGCAACTGCCCCGTGGAGACGCCGTCGCGGCAAACGATCTCACCGGACAGAATGGTTGCCACATAGCCATCGGCCCGTTGCATCAATCGCCGCCCGCCCGCCGGCAGGTCATAGACGACATTTGGCGCATGGAGGGTCAGGCGGTCGTGGTCGATCACGTTCAGATCGGCTTTCAGACCCGGCGCGATCACGCCGCGGTCTCGCAAGCCCAGGGCCCACGCGTTGTCCCGCGTCAAGCGGCGCACCATCCATTCCACCGGGAACCGGCCGGTCGCGCGGTCCCGCGTCCAGTGCGTCATCCCGTATGTCATGGCCGACGCGTCGCACAGGATAGACACATGCGCCCCGCCATCGCCGAGACCGATCAGCGTGTTCGGGTGGGCCATCATCTCCCTTACCGTATCCAGCGTGCCATGGGCGTAATTGCTGAGCGGGCGATACAGGATGGTGCGGCCGTCATTCTCCAGCAGCCGGTCGTAGGCCAGTGCCGCCGGATCGACGCCGGCGCGCCGTGCCTCGGCGCCGATGCTGCGGTCCGCCGGCGGTTCATAATCGGCCGGATCGCCGAGCGGAAAGATACGGTCCCAGCGGCGCAGGCGCCTGGTCAGCTCCGGGTCGCGCGGGGTTTCCCCGAGCAGCCGCGCCCGCAGCGACGGATCGCGCAAGGCGGCGAGGCGGGCGGGGAACGGAAGGTTCGCGACCTCGGCCCAACTCGGGCATTCCACGAACGGGTTCTGCGAGATTTCGAATCCCAGCATGATGCCGGTCGGCCGTGTCAGCACCATCCCGGTCATCTGCTGCCCCGCCGCGTTGGCGTCCGCGATCAGGCCGAGCAACTGGCGCCATTCCTGCGGTTTCGAATCACGCTCCAGCACGGTCATGGTCATGGGACGGCCCGAAACGGCGACGAGGCGGCGCAGCATCGCGAACTCCGGCTCGATCGTATCGCCGAAGTCGGAGATGACCTGCAACCAGCCGGCACCGGTTTCCCCTACGGCTTTCGCGATCGCGGTCAGTTCCGCTTCGGCGGCACCCAGGGTCGGCGTCGGCTGGCCATCCACACTCTTGTGATTCAGTGTGCGCGAGGTCGAAAAGCCCAGCGCGCCCGCTCTGATCCCTTCGGCCGCGAGCCTTGCCATCTCAGTGCGGTCGGCTTCGGTGGCGGGTTCGCGGGCCGCGCCGCGCTCCCCCATGACGAACACCCGCAGGGCGGCGTGCGGCACCTGGGTCGCGACATCCATGTCGAAGCGGCGCGCGTCCAATCGATCCATGTATTCGGGAAAACTTTGCCAGTCCCACGGCAGGCCCTCGGTCAGGACCGGTTCGGGGATGTCCTCCACGCCCTCCATCAGGCGGACCAGCATGTCGCGTTGTTCGGGTTTGCAGGGGGCGAACCCGACGCCGCAATTGCCCATGAGTGCGGTGGTAACGCCATTGTTGGAACTGGGGGTCAGATGGTTCGCGCACATCACCTGCGCAGCGTAATGGGTGTGCGGATCGACGAAGCCAGGTGTCACCAACAGCCCGCGCGCATCGATTTCCTCGACCCCCCGGCCAGCCACCCGGCCGACCGCCACGATGCGCGAGCCGGATATGCCGACATCGGCTTCGAACGGCGCGCTGCCGGTGCCGTCAACGACAAGGCCGCCACGAATGACCAGCGTCAAAGTGTCCGTCATGATTGTTGCCTCCTCCAAAGCA
>JAYUEJ010000107.1:0-7168 GCA_043739265.1 Rhodopila sp.
TTCTCGCAATGGCCGACCGTCCCGCAGCTCTACGTTAAAGGTGAATTCGTCGGCGGTTGCGACATCATCACCGAAATGTTCCAGGCGGGCGAGCTGGACACGCTGATGAAGGAAAACGGCGTCCCGGTTAAGGCCTAAGTCCGCTCGCATTCTGCCCAATTCGTTATGGCCGGCGATCTGCCGGCCATCCGCGCACCGGCCTTTCAACGTCGTGACGGGCTGAGCATCGCCTCCATGACGGCATTCGGTGGCGTCCACCCGACCCATCCATTCCCGGTCACCGCCCGGCGTGTTCCGGCCAGCCGTGCTGTAGGTGCTAATTTTTCTGGCCCGGACGCTCCCTTCCTCGTGGCCCGGATCGGCTATAAAGAAGTTACAGCAGCGTCGGGCCAAAATGAGAATTGGCGCAACGATGACCGAGCGCTTGTGGGCATCCGTTTCTTGTATATGTAATCGTAACGGCGTCGGGGCCGGCTATCAGTTCCAGCGCGGCTGAAAGGAAGTAATCAATCGGACGCGGCGTGTTACGAAGTTTATACGGAGTTGCACCGAATAAATTTAATGCGTTCTTCTCGGATACGATTCAGGCAGCTCGCGTCAACCACGCCCACCGCCAGGAGCGTCGATGGACCGGCTGCAATCCATCAGGTTTTTGCGTCTTCGTGCAACTCCGTTCCAACTCGGTGACGCTCCGTGACCGGTTGATTGCTGTCCTGCTCACAGTATCGCAGCACCAGTATGGGCCGTGAACGCGAAACAAAGCCGCCGGCAACTGGTTACGCTATAAGAGAAAATTGATTCGGGCTTCGACCGGGTAGCGATCCGGCCAACCCAGCTAAGACATCCGGGCTTTGCGCCCTCGGCATGCGTGGGATCGCGTCCCGCGCGGTGAAAATCGTTCTCTGCGCGCCCTGCGGCCTCGGCGTCAAAAGGACCAGCCGGAGCACCGCCGGACTTCGCCCAACAGCCCAGTGTCATGCCGACCGGGAATACACGTCGCTTCGAAAGAAGGTGACCCGTTTCGGAAAACCCACCGGTTCTGTTCAGTTCAACACCTGATGACCCGATCCGCGATGGACGAGGCTGGCCGGCCGCGCAACGAGGTTGTCGTTGCCGCGCGACGGATCACTCTGGCCGAACGCCCCCCACCCACATACCATCATCACCAAATACGTCCCGGAGAACCCACAAATGTCCAAACTGCGCCACGGCGCCTTCCTGCCGCCATTCCACCCGATGAACGAGAACCCCGCGGCCTGCATCGATCGCGACCTGGAACTCATGCAATGGCTGGACCAGCTCGGTTTTGATGAAGCCTGGATCGGCGAGCACCACTCCGCCGGCTGGGAACTCATCAGCTCCCCCGAACTATTCATCGCGGTGGCCGCCGAACGCACGAAATCGATCCGGTTCGGCACCGGCGTGATTTCCCTGCCGTACCACAACCCGCTGATGACCGCGAACCGCATCATCCAGTTGGACCACCACACCCGCGGCCGCATCATGTTCGGCGCCGGCCCCGGGCTGCTCGCCTCCGACGCCCTGATGCTCGGCATCGATCCCAATACCCAGCGCGACCGTATGGCCGAGGCGCTGGACGTCATCCTGCGTTTGTTCAAAGGCGAGATTGTCACCGAAAAAACCGATTGGTACACCCTCGTCGGCGCCAAAGCGCACCTTCTGCCCTACACCTTCCCGCACCCGGAGGTCGCGGTGGTCAGCGCCGTCACCCCTTCGGGCGGACGCCTGGCGGGAAAATACGACCTCAGCATGATCTGCGTCGCGGCGACCAACCCGTTTGGCTATGACGCGCTGGCGGCCAATTGGAAGATCGCCAACGACATCGCCGCCGAACATGGCCGCCAGATGGACCCCTCCCGATTACGCCTGGTCGGCCCGATGCACATTGCCGAAACCCGCGCCCGGGCGTTCGAAAACTGCAAATTCGGCTTCGAGCCATACCTGAACTACCTGAACAACAATCAGCCCCGGTTCATCGTGCCGCCGGGGCAGGACCCGGCGGAATGGTTCGTGGAGAACAAATTCGGCGTCATCGGCACCCCGGACGACGCGATCGCGCTGATCCAGCGTCTTTACGACAAGCAAGGCGATTTCGGCGTGTTCCTGCAACAGGTCCACAACTGGGCGGACTTCGCGGAAACCAGGCGGTCTTACGAATTATACCAACGCTACGTGATCCCGCATTTCTCGAAAGCCAACCGCCCCCGCATCGAATCGTTCGATTGGTGCACCGACCATCGTGACACCCTGTCCGAAAAGCGCTCGACCGCCGCCAAGGCCATGTTCGACAAGCACGAGGCGGAACAAAACGCCACCGCCGCGCGCCCGCCGAAGGGTAAAGAGGCCTGGTAACTACCGCCGGCCGGGCGCACCCGTCGCCGGCTTGCCCGTCGCCGGTTTGCCCGTCGTCGGCTTGCCTGCCGCCGGCCGGGGCGCCGGCAAATCTTCCTCCAGCACCGTCAGGGTCAGGGAGTAGGATGTCTCGCCATCATCGACATCCTTATGCACGGTGCCGATCGTCTCATCGTTCACCGCCAGTTCGACGGACAGACCATGCCGCAGCGGCGGCACGATCTTGATCCGCTCGCTGCCGAACAGCTTGCGCAGATAGGTTTGGAGGCGTTCGATTTCTAACGGTGTCATATGAGTCTCATGCGAAAGGAGTGCCGCCCTTTACCCTCTGGTCCGGTCCCGGGTCCAGAGTGATGCATCCTTAACGCGGCTTAATCCAACATGTGGCCAAAACGCGTGGCCTTGGTCGCGAGATATTCATCGTTCACCCCGTTCGGCGCGAACAAATGCGGCTCCCGCCCCGTCACCTCGATGCCGCACGCGATCATCGCGTCCAGCTTGTCCGGATTGTTGGTCAGCAGGCGCACGCGGTGAATCCCCATGAGGCGCAGGATCGTCGCGCCAATCAGAAAATTCCGCTCATCGGCGCCCCAGCCCAACGCCCGGTTGGCATCAATGGTGTCCAGGCCACGATCCTGCAGCCCATAGGCCCGCAGCTTGTTCACCAGCCCGATCCCGCGGCCTTCCTGCGCCAGATAAAGCAGGATCCCCGACCCGTCCTCCGCCATTCGGCGAATCGCGCCGCGCAATTGTTCCCCGCAGTCGCAGCGCATGCTGGCAAGCAGGTCCCCGGTGAAACATTCCGAGTGGATTCGGACAAGGGGAGCGTCAGTTTTTTCAGGTTGTCCGATCACAATCGCGAGATGTTCGATCGCCGAACCGTGACTCCGAAAGGCGACAACCCGGCTGTTCGGGGCGTCGGTCAAAGGCACATCGGCGGACGCGATCTGCCGAAGGCCCGTCACCTCGGCCTCGGCATACCCCAGCACGTCGGAGGCGGCGACTTCGACCAGTCCGTGCCTGCTGACGACGGACGCCGGATCAAACCGCAGCGGTACCGCGAGGATGGCAGGCAGCAGGCGGCCAATCTTGGCGAGACCGATCGCGGCATCGGAAAGGGCGGGCGTGGGCACCGCTTGCAGCAGGTCCCGAACCGCTTGCTGCGGCGCCATCGGGTCGGCTATTGATTGATAAAAATCAACGCTATGGACCGAATCAGGTAGGCTGACGGCGACCGCTTCGGTGTCCGCCGACATCGGCGCGCGCAGGATCGCCGCGGCCCGGGCGGGGGCGAGAATCAGCACCGGATGAACGCCGGACATAGCCTCCAGTTCAACCAACGCATCGACTCCCGCTGTCTCGGCGGCCACAATCAGCAGGGGTTCGTCGCCACCCAGAACGACGGGGACACCGCGCCTTAGATCGGACGCGGCGCGATGAACCAGCCGCAGCCGCAGCCGCGCCTCATCGCCGGCCAGGGTGGACTCAGGTCCCATCGATCACCGCGCGAACCGCGAAATGACGCTCTCCGGGGAGAAACTCTGTAATATTTTGGAACATTTGATAACCAGATTCCGTCACGATCAGCGTCAGGCGACAATTCGCGCGCGGTAGAGGTGAAGACCCGATGCGTAAAACCATATACGGTATTAATCCCGTCAGCCGATGACGTGTGAACCTACCGGTTCGGCAAGATGCGCGCAATCTTGTGAATGGCTTACGTTCATAAGGGCTACGGAACTGATTTCGTCCCAATTCGGGAATAGATATGGTGGCTTGATCGTCGTAAAACGAGATAGATCGGTGGCGTCGGTAACGGACCACCTTCAACACTGGTAAGAGGAACCTAGTATGTCGGCAGAACGCCCGGTCCTGGTCGTCGATGACGACGATGCGCTGCGGGAAACCTTGGTCGATCAGCTCGCCGTCGATGGAGAATTCGCGGCGACCGAGGCAGCCTCGATGAAGGCGGCGGAGGAATGCCTCGCCGTGAAGGATGCCCGTTTCGATGCGATCATCCTTGATGTCGGCCTGCCTGACGGCGATGGCCGCGACCTGTGCGCCAAGCTGCGCAAGCAGGGTCACCGGATGCCCATCATCATGCTGACCGGGTTCGACAGCGAAACCGATGTGGTCAAGGGACTGGATTGCGGCGCCAACGATTACATCGCCAAGCCGTTCAAGCTCGCCGTGCTGCTGGCCCGTCTGCGCGCCCAACTACGGATCTTCGAAAACAGTGAGGACGCGGTCTTCACGATCGGCCCCTACACGTTCCGCCCCGCGGCGAAGCTGCTGCAGGAGGCAGCGAAGAACCGCCGCATCCGCCTGACGGAAAAAGAGGCCGCGATCCTGAAGTTCCTGTATCGCGCCGGCACCCGTTCGGTTGCCCGGCAGGTCCTGTTGAATGAGGTGTGGGGCTACAACGCCGCCGTGACGACGCACACGCTGGAAACCCACATCTACCGCCTGCGGCAGAAGATTGAACCTGATCCGGCGAACGCCCGTCTGCTGGTCACCGAGGGTGGCGGGTATCGCCTCGACCCCGAGGGTATTCCGGCCACACGCGTTCCGGCTTCGATGCACGTCTGACAACCGCGAACGCTCGGACACGAAAAAGCCCTCTCGCGAGGGCTTTTTTGTTGTCGCCCCCAACCGTCGCGGTTGGCGGATCGTCAATGCCAATTGGTTCTAAAGCTTCTCCACCTGGGAGTACTCCAGCTCAACCGGGGTGGAGCGGCCGAAGATCGAAACGCTGACCTTCACGCGGCCCTTGTCCTCATCGACTTCCTCGATCGTTCCGTTGAAGCTGGTGAACGGACCGTCGGCCACGCGAACCTGCTCGCCGATCTCGTACAGGACGGCCGGCCGCGGACGGTCCACACCTTCCTGGCTCTGCTTCAGAATCCGATCCGCCTCGGCCTGGCTGATCGGGCTCGGCCGGGTCTTGCTGCCGAGGAACCCGGTCACCTTCGGCGTGTTCTTCACGAGATGCCAGGCATCGTCGGTCAGATCCATCTTCACCAGGACGTATCCCGGGAAAAACTTATGCTCGCTGTTGATCTTCCGGCCGCGCTTGACCTCGACGACGTTCTCGGACGGCACCAACACGGCCTCGAACTGATCGGCCAGGCCCTTTTGCGCGGCCTGTTCCGTGATTTGCTGGGCGATTTTTTTCTCAAAACCCGAATAAACGTGGACGACGTACCAGTTCTTGGCCATTTCCCGGAACCCTTTCAGATGCCCACATTGAATAAAGCGCGCACCCCAAGGCCGATCACCTGATCGACGACGAAGAAGAAGATGGCGGCAACCGTGGCCATGGCAAACACCAGGCCGGTCGTCACCAATGTCTCCTTACGGCTGGGCCAGGTCACCCTGGTCACTTCCGCTCTCACTTCACGTACGAATTTTGCCGGTTGGAAAGCCACGTTCGTCAAATCCCTCGCTGATCGCCGGCCTGATCCCGATGCCCCGGATTTCAGGGGAGCTGCCCGCAAACTGGCAGGGGTGGAGGGTCTCGAACCCCCAGCCTCCGGTTTTGGAGACCGGCGCTCTAGCCAATTGAGCTACACCCCTACAGTGGGCCGGCGCTCTCTCCATGGGATCGGACGCGACGAAGGCCGTAGAGAGGATGACCGCGCGTCGTTGTCAAGCGTTTATGCCCCGGGCGATCGAGCCGCCCCAAAAACCCCATTTATGTTCCCATCATGTTCTTGACACCGGCGCGGCGCTGTGGGATCAAATGCGCCGAACATAGTGCGAACATGGGGTCAGGATGATGGATCGGATGGAAGCCCAAATGGATCGGCAAATGGATCGCCAAATGGATCGCCAAATGGATCGCAAGCCCATCGATCAGGATGCGGTTGCCGCCATGGAGCGCGCTGGCATGCCGGACATCGACTCTGTCCCGCGGCTGCCCTCCCGCCAGGCCGCCGGCCGCGGGGCCGTCAGCAACCCCGGCGTCCGATTCGAAACCCGGGCCGCCTCGCCGTTCGACGATGGGTGGGAGACGTTGTCGCAGGATGTGGGGGAGCTGCCGCGCCTCGAAACAACCCTCACCCGCGATTCGACGCGGTCGGCGATAAGCTGGAACACCTCCCCCGACATCGGCTTCGATCGGGCGGTCAATCCGTATCGGGGCTGCGAGCACGGCTGTGTCTATTGCTACGCAAGACCGACGCACGCCTATCTGGGCTATTCGCCCGGCCTGGATTTCGAAACCAAGCTGGTTTTCAAGCCACAGGTCGCGGAGCTGCTGGAAAAAGAGCTGCGCAAGCCGGGATACATCCCCCGTACCCTGGCTCTGGGTTCCAACACCGACCCCTATCAGCCGGTAGAGCGCACGCTGAAACTCACCCGAGCAGTGCTGGAGGTGCTGGATCGCTTCAACCACCCGGTCGGGATCGTCACCAAATCGTCCGGCGTTCTGCGCGACCTCGATATTCTGTCGTCGATGGCGAAGCGGAATCTGGTGCGTGTGCATGTCTCCATCACCACGCTCGACCCCCACCTCGCCCGGGTCATGGAACCCCGAGCGGCGACCCCGGCGCGTCGCTTGCACACGATTGCCGAACTCACCCGGGCAGGCGTGCCGTCGGGGGTGCTGGCGGCACCGATGATCCCGGCGCTGAACGATGCCGAGCTGGAGAAGATTCTCGAAGCCTCCGCCAGGGCCGGTGCGCGCCATGCCGGCTATGTCCTGCTGCGGCTGCCGCTGGAACTGCGGCAGATGTTCGAGGACTGGCTGCACACGCATTTTCCCGACCGGGCTCGCCACGTCCTCAGCCTGATC
>JAYUEJ010000108.1:0-2370 GCA_043739265.1 Rhodopila sp.
ATCACCGAATCCGAAACCGGCACCATCCTGATCGCGGAGATCCCGTCACCATGACCCATTCCGGAATGCCCCCTTCTGACATGACCCCTTCCGGAATGACCGGCGAATTCGTTTCCATCTGTGAGGTCGGCCCGCGCGACGGCCTGCAAATCGCCAAGACCCGCATGACCACCGCCGACAAGGTCAAGTGGATCGTCTCCCTCGCCGCCGCCGGCATCAAGGAGATCGAGGTTGGCAGTTTCGTCCCCCCCAGCGTCATCCCGCAACTCGCCGACACGCCCGAGATCGTGGCCAAGGTCCTGGCGGCCCTGCCGAACCTGACCGTGCAGGCGCTGGCCCCGAACCTGCGCGGGGTGCAGAACGCCTACCACGCCGGCGTGCATAAGATCAGCATCCCGGTCTCGGTCAGTGACGGCCACAGCCAGGCCAACCTCAACCGCACGCCGGCGCAGTCGATCGAAATGATGCGTCAGATCATGGACTGGCTGAAAGCCCAGCCGCGTAAGGTGCCGGTGGTGGCAGGCGCATCCACCGCGTTCGGCTGCTCGATCGATGGTGTGGTGCCGACGGCGAAGACGGTCGCGCTGTGCAAAGCCCTGGCCGATGCCGGCGTGGACGAGATCATGCTGGCCGATACGGTGGGCTACGCGCATCCCGCCCAAATCAGGGAGGTCGTCAAAGCCACCCGAGACGCCATCGGACCCGTCCTTTATGGTCTGCACCTGCACGACACCTGCGGCCTGGGCATCGCCAACGCCCTGGCAGGCCTGGAAGTTGGAATCCGAGCCTTCGATTCCTGCCTGGCCGGCCTGGGCGGCTGCCCGTATGCGCCGGGCGCGTCCGGCAACGTGGTGACCGAGGACCTAGTGTTCATGCTGGAAAGCATGGGGTTCACCACCGGTATCGACATAGCGGCGCTGCTGGAGTCCCGCAAAGTGCTGCACGCCGGGCTGCCGCATGAGGCACTGCACGGCCAATTGCCCAAAGCCGGACTGCCCCCGACGTTCCGCAAAGCCGCCTGACCGCTGGCCGTCGGCGGAGCGCGGCTATCTTGGACTGACGGCATCCATCCATGCCATTATCACGGCCGGTGGTTTTCGGGTGCCGTCACGGATGTCGAATAGCGGCATAACGCCAAGCTGGACGCGGCACACGGTGAATGCCTCGGCAGGGGTCAGGCTATTGTCAGCCAGGATCGATGCATGGGCCACCTTCACGGCTTCCGATATCGCTTTCTGTGTTTTCGGAAAACGCGTCCGCAGCGTCGGTTCGTCAACGCCATGCCCGCCTTGCAGCACCCGCGTGGACACCCGCAGAACGGACAGATCGACGCTCGTCAATCCGACGAAGAACAGTAGGACGAAATATCCAGCCGCCTGCATGTCTTTGATCAGATCGATTTTCGAGGCGATGTGTCCGTCCGCCTGTTCTTCCCAATAGGAAAACACGGTCTCCATCGCAAACGGAACGCGGGCCCCCATCGCATGACCGGCAAACGCCTGAACGCCTTGTTGAGCGGCTCGCATCCAGCCTTGGTTCGTGTCGCGAAGCCGCGCGGCCCATGGCACCAACTGACCGTCCTCCTCCGCCTCCGGCAAGATCGACAGCATCATGCGGTCAGCGTTGATAATCGGAATCTGCAATCTGTCCGCCAGCGTCCTGCGCCACAGGGTGGATTTTCCGGATCCATTGTGGCCGGCCAATATAATCGCCAGCGGCTTTTGGGTGTCTTTCTGCGCTCGGAGTATCGCTTCAAGCGCCGCGGCGAGTGTCTTCAACCGATCGCCTTAAGCTGCCAATCGTCCAGCACCTTGAACTGACCATCCTCCAGCACGCCGTGCTGGACCGTGCCGTTGAGCTTTCGCATGAATACCCCGATAGTCTGCTTGTCGGCGAAAAACAGCGGCACATCCTTTTTGGGATACAGTCGTACCCCAGCGTTGATGATTTTGCTGTTTGCACGCGCCAGAGCGTCACTACTGAAATCCACATTTTGCTTGATTTCAGCTTTACCGGGCTTTTGAACCGTCACGACGACGTCGCCGAATTTGACCTTGTCCCGCGCCACGCCGTCACCCGCGGATTTGGCCGGCACGACCGGGGCACCGATCCGCGACAACGGCTTGCTGCGGCGAGATTTGACTGTCATCGCGGGTGGCTGCATGCCACGACCATAGCGACGATTTGGCGGATTGCATAGTTCGAACGCCCACCGCCAACGGACAATCGCACTTGAACGGTCGTCGGGTCCGGACATTCCGACCGCGAGGTCGGCGCCCCGGAGCCACCGAACCGACCAACGTCCGGCCACGGCAGGGCAATTGTGATCGCCCTGCCCGTCTCCGGTCATGCGCCGGCAAACCTGTTGAT
>JAYUEJ010000109.1:0-2370 GCA_043739265.1 Rhodopila sp.
GATTGCCCCGGGCCTCTATCGTCTCTTGGCCGGCCCGACGCTCAATCACCGGCCTTTCATGGTAACCTTGGCGATACAACTTCGTTTATTCACCCGATAACCCTGGTATTAATCTCGGTTCGGCCAGCACTTTGGAAGGCATGGACCAATGTGGAATCCCCGCGGGCACTCGATGCGGCTGCCACCATTGCGGCGGCCCGGACCGTAAAAGGGATGGCAACCGCCTTGCGGCCCTCGCCACCATCCTGCCCCGCTTCCTTCGCCGACTGTGATGATCATGCCATTGTCAGAACCGACCTGCACCTGCAAGTAGGCGGCACCGGCACAAACGCTGCATTGGCAGCGGTCATCAGGCCAGGCGCCCCGTTATGCTCAGGACTGCCGTCTAATCATGCAGAGACCCTTTCCACGGGCGTGATGGTCTGTACAATACGACAGCCGACGGCCTGAACGACGCGTGAATGCCGTTGATACGATCCACTGATCGTCCGCTGCGTCCATTCCTGACCATTGCAGTCGTATATGGAACAAAATTGGTAACCAGCGAGATCACCTGCACAAGTATCTCATACATGCGGGTCGTCTCCTTAGCCGACCCAACAACGGCCCGGGTGGAGCCCGCCATACGGCCCAACATAGACCGGGCGGCAGGCACAACCGGACAGAACAGCGACCAGCAGCACACCGGCCACCATCGCTGCCAGACGGCGTCTCAGCGAGGCTATCGCAGACCTCCCGGCCGTCCGATGTCGATTTGCCGCGCACCAAGGGTTGGATGTCATGAAGGCCTCCCGGTAAGCGTCATATCTACCAGGGTTATCGTAACAGTTCGGTTTCACCGGGATGAGTAAATGTAACGCTGCCCCCCGGCCAGGTGTGCACTGTCCCGGGGACGATCATTCCCGTCGTCCCTCATTCCAAAGCGCGACCCGATTAAAGCCGCTTGCGAATCAAATTCACGCGCCGCGTTGCCTCGGCAAGCTCGGCGATTGACTTCTCCAACCCCAGCCGGCGGCCCGGCGGGTCGATCACGAACAAGATCTGGATAACGATCAGGTAGCCATAGGTCCAAGGCCACTCATTCGGCGCCGAATACAGCCCAACCCAGAGATTGAGTGCCATCAGCAAGCCCAACCCGGCGAAAACCCTGGTGAAAACCCCCAGCATGAGGGAAACGCCGATCAGCACCTCCAGCAGATACACCAGCGGCCCGAACACCCCGATATGCGGCACCATGATCCGATCGACCATCGAAACCTGCAACGGAATCGGCGAATGCGCCACCATCTGCTGCATCCAGAACAGCAGCCCGTCATAGTTCGGCGGGATCTTCCACAGCGATTGCTGCCACCACATCACGCCCATGATCAGCCGCAGGATGGCGACACCGACGGTGCGCGGCGTGCGCTGGGCTGGCTCCCGCTGCCAGGCGGAAAACGCAATACCGAGACTTGCGAGCAACAGCACCCAAAGCGCCGCCGTCGGCCAGATCGGGTTGGTCAGCAGCCGCCAAAGATCACCAAGGGCGTTGGGTTCTGGCTTCATGCGCCGGTCCTCCATGCGCGTGCGGTAGCGGCGATCAGGTCCAGCGCGTCCCGGGCACCGTTGGCCTCACCCTTTTCGAAGTCGCCGTCGATCATGGCCATCTGGTTGGTGACATGCGCGAAGCATATCACCGGCTTGCCGCGCGCCCTGGCAAAGGCATACAGGCCGGCGGCCTCCATTTCCACCGCCAGCACGCCCTGTGCACGGGCGGCCTCGATCGCCGCCTCGGTTTCGCGGAACGGCGCGTCGGTGGTCCAGGTGGCACCCTGGCGGACCGGCGGCTGGTGGCTGGCAAGACCGGCGGCGACCCGAACGACCAACACCGGATCGGCGTCGGCGAAGGACGCAGCCGGCAGGTAATGCAGGCTGGTGCCCTCATCGCGCAGCGCACGCTCGATCAGGATGAAATACGGCGGCGGTCCGGCCGCCATGATCTGCCCCGCGGACGTCAGGCTGATCAGCAACTGGCAGCCGGAGGCAAACATCTGCTCCGCCACCAGCACGGCGAAGGGGGCACCGACCGCGCAGCCGACAATACCGAACCGTTCACCTTCGTGTTCGACATCCCACATATCCGTATGGTAGCACGCCCAGAACGGATCCGGATGGGTTCGGCCGGCCGCCCGCAGCGCGCGCACGATGTCGCCGTCTGGGTCCAGTACGCAGATCGCCGGTACATTCCCCGCCGGAACGTTCTTTTGCCGGCGCGCCTCCCGCAGCATGTTTTCCGGTTGGAAGACCGATGGGGCAGCGTGGTTCTTGGGTTGCTGCTTGGGACTTTGCAAAAGGGAACCTTGCTGTAAGGGGGGGGCCGTAAGAGGGAAG
>JAYUEJ010000110.1:0-7147 GCA_043739265.1 Rhodopila sp.
GTCACCTGCCAGAGCGCCCGCGATTCATCGAACGCCGCCGCGGTGACCTCGGTGCCGAACCGGATGTGCCGGCGCAGATCGTATTTGTCCGCGGTCGAACCAATATACGCCAGGATTTCATCCCGCCGGGAAAAATGCCGAGACCACGTCTCGTTCGGATTGAACGAATAGGAATAGAAATGATTCGGCGTATCGACCGCGCAGCCCGGATATGTGTTCTCCAGCCAGGTGCCGCCCACGTCCTGGTTCTTTTCCAGGATCTCGAACGGAACACCAAGTTCCTGCAACCGGATTCCGGCGCACAGGCCGGAAAATCCGGCACCAATAATCACCACCTTGAAGTCGCCGGCCGAAACCCCGTCGCGCCGCCAGTGGACGGCACGCTCATCGACCGGGCCGAGACGCGTTTCCTCCAGCAGCAATGCGATATAGTCGGCCGGGACGGTCTGGCCGACGCCGGCGCTCATCATCCGCTGTAGCGCCTCGGCCGGAATATCGCCCGGCGGCGCGCGCCCGGTCGCGGCGTAATCCCGCAGGACATCGACAAGCCGGTCGCGCACCGTCTGCTTCAGGTCTTCCGGCACGGTTTCCATGAAGCTCCAGGCGCCATGAATGTAGGGCCCGACCGCGTCCAGGATCGTCAGGTCGCCGCTGAGTTGCGCCAGGACCATTAGCATCGGTGCGATGTCGGCATCCGCCAACGCAGCCCTCAGGGCGGTTTCGTCTTCGACGGCGGCTGCGAACATCATGCACTCTTTCCCTGGATGGACGACCCGACTTGACCATCGAACCCCCTGTCCGGCAAGACGCGCCCCGGTTGACGGATCGGGCAATCTTGCCATGCTGTCGCAACATCGCATTGTACGGGAGGAATCCAAATGGGTGAGACAATCCAGTTGCAGGCCGCGGACGGCTTCAGCTTTTCGGCTTATGTCGCCGGTCCGGCCAACGCCACCAAGGGCGTGGTCGTCGTGCAGGAGATTTTTGGCGTCAACCACCACATTCGCGACATGGCGGATCGTTTCGCGGCCCTGGGCTATGCCGTGGTCGCGCCGGCGGTGTTCGACCGGGCGCAACGGGATGTCGAGCTGGGTTACACGCCGGATGATATCGCCAAAGGCCGTGATATCCGCATGACATTGTCCGATCCCGACGTGATGAAGGATATCGAGGCGGCGGCCGCGCATCTGTCCGGTAAGAAGCTGGGCATCGTCGGCTACTGCTTCGGCGGCACCGTCGCATGGTGGGGGGCCACACGGACCAACAAATTCGCCGCCGCCTCCTGCTGGTATGGCGGTGGCATTCCGGGCACCAAGAACGAAAGCGCCAACTGCCCGGTGCAGATGCATTTTGGGGAGTTGGATGCCTCTATCCCGATGACCGACGTCGATGCGGTGCGTGCGGCGCAGGCGAAGGTCGAGGTCTATGTCTATAAAGGCGCGCAACACGGCTTCGGTTGCGACGAACGCGGCAGCTACAGCCAGCCGGACTACGACCTGGCGCAGCAGCGGACGGTCGCGTTTTTCGCGAAGAACCTGGGCTAAAAAAACCGGCCGGGCCGTGATCGTAAGATCGCGGCTCCGCTTCCTCTATCCAGGCTCGGTTCTGCCCAGCGCCGGCCGTTGTGCGCGTTTGCGCCAGTCCGAAGCATCCGGAGAACCAGCATATCCGCCGGCCGGTTGTGCGATCAGGGCACGCCACCCGGTTTCGGGGGCCGCCCCCTGTTGCTCGATCCGCCACATATAGGCGTTCAAACAAATCCCCATCGAAACAAAATACCAGAACATCGGCTGGAATGCTAGTCCCACGAAAGCGCCGCAGCTCAGGAACACCGCCAGTCCGCTCTGCAACGCGTCCGATAACGCCGTCACCCATTGCAATTCGGGATACGGGCGGGCCTTTTTGCCAATGCGGCGGAGCATGAAGAACGTAGAACCCACCAGCAACAGGAACATGGCGATGCCGGGGTAACCGTGTTCGCCCAAAACCTCAAAATACGAGCTGTGAAACGCCCGTCCAAATTCGATGTGGGCGGGCACGCTCCCATTTTCCGGCACCTCTATATGATTGATCAGATAGCTGACGAAGCCGCCCCCGAATGGGTGTGTGGCGGTGAATTCCAGTGTCCATCGCCAGACCAGAATCCGCACATAGGTTGAATTATCGCTCTGATAATCGCCGATCGCGGCGCGTGAGTTCAATGCACCGACGCCGACATACAGGATGATACAGAGGCCGATCGCGAGAACAATCCCAAATCCGAGTTTATGCTTGCTGCGAACCCACATATACACGCCCAGCATGCCAAGTCCGACGATGGCGCTGCGTTCATAGGTCCCAAGGGCGGTAGCGATCGCCAACACGGCGACGCCCCAATAAGCCACGGGCAGGAGTTTCATTTTCGGAATAAGCTGGCTGTGGCTGGCAAGGAACATCGCCAGCGGAACAGCCATGAGGCAGGCGGTGGAAAGCAATCCGCCCTCCGCCAGGCCGCTGTTTCCCCCTTGCAGACCCAGATTGACGCCATATCCGCCGCCGGAAATCAGCACTTTGATGCCGTATGGAATAAAGTTCGCGGCAAGCGAAAGGACGTAGGTCTGCGCGAAGGCTTCGATCTGAACCCGTGAGCGGATGACGTACGGTATGAACGTGGCGAAGGCCACCGTCTTGAACGCCCAGTCCCATTTCTGCCACGCCGCCTCGGGCGCTTGCGCCCAAAGTGTGGTGCAACAGATCCAGATCACCATGCTGATCTGTAGCCCCGTCTGCAACGTCATCGGCGGCGGCGAGCGTCGGTCGAGCGCGAGATAGCCGAGCAGCGCCGCGATCCCCATGATCATCGCGACGGGAAGCTGATTAAGCACGATATACGCGACCGACTGCGGCTGGAACGTATCCACCCAGACATAGCCGAGGGTTGCGACGAACGGCGCGCTACAGCTCAGTCCAAGGAATGAGACATAGACAAACAGTAGCCAGAGACTTCGAAGCACGCAGCGGCGTCCGCGAACGGGCTACTTCTGCCGTTGCCAGGGTCGCTGGTTGGCCGATGTTGCCGATTCCTTAAGCTTCACCTGCTGAAACCATGGCTGAATCGCGTCCAGCCGCACCGCCCGGATAATCACCATGAGCATCATGATCGAGCTGAAAAGAATGCCGGTCAGGTCGAGCATGCACGCCTCCTGGGCTTGACGGCCACCCCTCCCGGGTCTGACGGTCACGCTGTTAAAATTCGATTGCGACTATATCGGTTCACGCTGGCGCGAGTCACGAACTCTTGTGGTTCGCCGATTTGTGATCGGAACTTTCGGCCTGTTGTCGCGTCGTCTGTTAGCCAACCAAGGGACGATCGATGACCGACCGACAGGCTGTCTTGCTGGCGGTGTTCCTGTCCGGCATATCCTGCGGGGCGCTCGCGGCGCCGCTGCCGGCTGACGCGCCGGGCGCGAAGCAGGAAGCGGAACGGCTGGACAAGATGCCGTCCGTCCCGCCGGAGCCGGCTGGGCATATCGACAATTCCGGACGCACCGCGAAAGGCCGCGCATCGTTTTATGCAAAGCGCTTTGCAAACCGCAAAATGGCCGACGGGCGACGGATGAATCCGAATTCGAACGTGGCGGCCAGCAAGACGTTGCCGCTGGGCAGCGTCGCCAAGGTGACCAACCTCGATACCGGCAAGACCGAGACAGTGACGATCCAGGACCGCGGCCCCTACGTGGACGGCCGCATCGTCGATGTGTCGCCCAAGGTGGCCGATCGGCTCGACCTGAAAAAGGATGGCGTCGCCCCGGTGGAGGTGAAGCCGATCACGCTGCCGCAGCCCAATGGCGAGGTCAAACTGGGGTCCGGTGCGGCGCAGGCAAGTCCGCAAGAGGTGCGACAGGCGGTTGAAGTCACTAAAACGTTGACGTCGCCGAAAACCCCAGAACCTTAGGCGACGTCCACAATAAGCGCGTCAACCGGCGCACCATTTTTACGTCATTGTCCCGGCCAGGCCGAGGTTGGGCCATGACGATGGGGAAATGGCATCGACCCGAAGCGGTTTTACCAACCGGCGTTGAGTTCGACTCTCGCCCAGCACCGTCATGGCCCGGCTTGGCCCGGCCGCCGATACCGTGCGGAAAACCGGTTGCCACCCATGGCCCCCCGATCACCCGAACCGAAACAGCAGACCTTGACATAATTCCTATACTAATCTACAGTCTCAGGAATGGAAGCCTCGTCCTCCCCGTATCCGGTCATAGGTCTTTCCGCGCTCGTGTGTCGCCAGCTCGTTTACACCCTCACCCGCCTGTTGCCGCCGCCGCTCGATGACACGCCCATAGCGCTGCGCGCCAGAAACCATGCCGCCGTCGCCAAGGTGGCGGCTTTGCTGCCGGTCAACGCGAATGAGGTCGATCTCGCTGCCCAGTGGGTCGCCGCCAAATGCATCGCTGCCCGGGCGCAGGCCGAGGAGATGTTGCGGCTGCTGCGTCAGCACGTCGGCGACATCGACCTGGTGATGCGGCTGAACCCGCAATACGGATCGATGGTGCGGACGTCGCTGTCCGTGCACGGACGCCTGATGCGGGTGCAGGCCGTGCGCCAGAAGCGGGAAGCGATCGACGGCGCGGCGAACGCGGACGCCCGGGCTTTGCATGCGACCGAGCGGTCTATGCTGACTGTGGTGGATCCGAACGCCACAGCGCTAAAGGCGGCGTCGCCCAAAGCGGCGCCGATTGCGGCTCCGGCGGCGCGTGTGTACCACAGGGCTGTGGAAAATGTATCAGAAAATGGGACAAATTCTCATGGTGCGGCTTTTGAGACGCAGTTGAGCAAGCAACCCTGGAACCTTGGATACAAAGGCTCGGGTAAAACGAGTCTGCGCGAGGATCTGCGCGCAGCGATGGAGTTTTCGCGTTTGTCCGGTCGGGAAGTGCCTGCGAACGGTCGCGAAAATCCCGGAAGGGCGGCCTAAGGCGGCCATGACGATGGAGAAACGGCATCGGCCTGAAGCGGTTATTGTTCGGCTTCGCCTTAGACGATCAGCGTTTGAGGTTGAAGCCTTTCCCGTGCCCGATCATGGTTCAACTCAACGTTTGATCGCCTGATCCACATGGGAGGCAAAAGCAACCTCAAACGATCAAGTTCTAAAGCACTCGGCCGGCCACCGCATCCAACTTCGCCGCCAACGCCGCATCCCGCCGATCCGGCGCCGTGATCACCGCATGATCCAGCGCTCGGTCGCACCCGCAAGGACAAAGACCGCGCTCCTGCCCCACCCGGGGCACGATGGTCCGCACCAGATTGCGCGCATGGTCGGCGTTGCCAAGCAGGATACGGACCACCGCCTCCACCGTCACATGGTCGTGGTCCGGGTGCCAGCAGTCGAAATCCGTCACCATCGCCACCGTCGCGTAGCAAAGTTCGGCTTCCCGAGCCAACTTGGCTTCCGGCATGTTGGTCATGCCGATGACGCTGCAATCCCAGGACCGGTAGAGGTTGCTTTCGGCCTTGGTGGAGAATTGCGGCCCCTCCATCACCAGGTAAGTGCCGCCACGGGTGACCGGCAGCGACAGCGCCGATGCCGCCGCGAACAGCCCATCGCCAAGGCGCGAACAAACCGGATGCGCCATCGACACATGCGCGACGATGCCATCGCCGAAGAAGCTTTTTTCCCGCGCGAAACTGCGGTCGATGAATTGATCGACCACCACGAAGTGCCCCGGCGGCAGCTCCGCCTTCAGGCTGCCCACCGCCGACAGCGACAATACGTCGGTCACGCCGGAGCGCTTCAACGCGTCGATGTTCGCCCGATAATTAAGATGGGTGGGCGATGTCGGATGCCCGCGTCCGTGCCGCGGCAGGAACACGCACCGGACTCCGGCGAGGCGTCCGAACAGCAACTCATCCGACGGGTCGCCCCAGGGGGTTTCGACCCGTCGCCAGGATTTATCCTCCAGCCCATCGATATCGTACAGGCCGGAACCGCCGATAATGCCGATGACGGGCTGGATCACGGTATTCAGTGTACGTCGGACCACAGCCGGCGCTTCACCGCGTAGGTGATGCCGGTCATGAACACCAGGAACAGGACGACTTTGGCCCCGATCTGCTTGCGTTCCACCAACTCGGGGTTCGCCGCCCAGGACAGGAAGGTGACGACATCCCGTGCTTCCTGATCCAGCGAATTGCTGACGCCGTTGATGTATTCAACCGAACCATCCTGCAGCGGCTGCGGCATGGCGATCTGATGGCCGGGATACATCTTGTTGTAATACATCCCGTCCTGCATCTTGAACCCACTCGGTGCCTGAGCGAAGCCGGTGATGATGCCGTAAATGTAGTCCGGCCCACCCTCACGCGCGTTCACGATCAGCGACAAATCCGGCGGCAGAGCACCGTTATTGGCCGCCCGCGCCGCCTTGTCGTTGGGGAACGGCGACTTGAACGCATTGGCCGCGGTCGCCGGACCCTCTTTCGGCACGCCTTGATCGTCCAGCCCCTGCGGCACCGTCACACCGGCGGCGATCGCCTTGATCTGGGCCGGCTCCAGCCCGATGCCGGACAGGTCCCGGTAGTGCAGCAACGTCATCGAATGGCAGTTGGCGCACACCCCGGAATAGATCTGGAAGCCACGTTGGGCAGACGCGAGATCATAAGTGCCGAACAGTTTCTCGAATTTCCACCCCATGTTCGGCATTTGGACGTCTTCTTCCGCCGCCATGACCGGTGAAGCAAGCAAGCCGACGGCGAACGCGCCGGCCAGAAGGGAACGCACCGAACGCATCACGCTTTCTCCATCGGCTTGGCTGCGGCGCCTCCAGGCAACGGTCCACCGCCACGGCGGCCGAGAACCGGCTGACTGATGCTTTCAGGCAGCGCCAGCGGCCGCTCCAGCTTGCCGAGGACCGGCAGGATCACCAGGAAATGGGCAAAGTAATACAGGGTGGCGACGCGGCTGAGAATCACCCAGACGCCTTCCGGCTTGTGCGCGCCGCAGATGCCCAGCACGATGACCGATGCGACCCACACGAAGATCAACGGGCGGTAAATCGGCCGGAACCGCGCACTGCGGACCCGCGACGTATCCAGCCAGGGCAGCACGAACAGCACCAGCAACGAGCCGAACATCATGCAAACGCCCAGCAGCTTGTTCGGCACCGAC
>JAYUEJ010000111.1:0-2362 GCA_043739265.1 Rhodopila sp.
GCCAGACGCATCGCAGCGGTAAAAACGAGATTCCGCTGATGACCGCCGAACGCGCGCGACGCGGCGGAGCGGCGATTTCCGCCGCCACCAGCCGTGGCAGCAATGCCTGGAACAAGGCCCGGAGTTCAAGCCGCGCCAGATGTACCCCGAGGCAGAAATGCTGGCCGAGGCCAAAGGCGAGGTGCGCATTCGGGTGCCGGCCTATCTGGAATGTATCAGCCGCGACGAACGCCCGCTCGTCACGATTGGCGGAATTGAAGAATAACGCCACGGCCTCGCCGGTTCGGATCAGCTGACCGCCGATCTCGATGTCTGCCGTGGCGGTCCGCATGAGATGCCGTCCCGGAGAGGTCCAGCGCAGTATTTCCTCGACCGCCGTATCGAGCCGCGTTGGGTCGGACTGCAATTTTGCGAGTTGGGCCGGGTGTGTGAGCAGCGCGAGCATGCCGCCACTGATGCAATAGGCGGTATTTTCCTGGCCGGCGATGGCAAACTGCATGAAATAAGACAGTCGCTCATAGTCGGGGATTGGCTTGCCATCAATGTGGGCATTGGCGATCGCGCTGCTCAGGTCTTCGCGCGGGTGTGCTCGGCGGTCGGCTGTGACCCGATCGAAGTAGTCGCGCATACCGACCCCGGCCAGACGGATGGATTCCGCCGGACGGTCGGACAGCGCCCGGTCCGGGTCTTCGGCACCGGTCAGGCCGCGGGCCAGTTTCAGTATGAATGGATCGTCGGCCTCGGGAAGCCCAAGAATGTACATCATGACGCGCAACGGGAAACGCACGCCGACCTCCGCCGCGAAGTCGAACACGTCGTCGCGGCCGGCGATGCCTGCCACGGCCGCCTGCGCACACTCGGTCACCAGGGTTTCGAGACCGGCAACACCGGTTCGGGTGAACCATGGCAGAGTGATCTCGCGATAGATGCGATGTTCGGGGTCGTCCATTTGAAACAGACTGCGCAGGACTTCCGGTTTGCCGGATATCTGGCGCATGCTTGCCGCCCCCGCCTCGCTCGACATGACCGAGCGGGGGGCGGCGATAAAGGACGCGCCTCGGCGTTCTACCGCCGTGACGTCGGCATGGCGGCTGATCAGCCAGAACGGCCGCACGCCCGGGGGTTCTATCCAATAGACCGGGGCTTCAGCGCGCAGCAGCTTGAACGTGGCCTGAAGCCCGGCCTCGTCGGTGTGCCCATCGGGCGAAATAACGAACAGCGCGGCCTGGTTCGCACTTTGTAGCGTCATCGGCCGCGGGCCAGCAGCGTAAACTCACGCATGCCGTAATTGTCCAGTATCTCCACCGAACGGCCCAGTTCTTCCTGGCAGAACCGGGACCAGGTTGCGGGGGCGGGACAATAGAGCATGTCGGGTGGCGCGTCCGGCGGGGGCATGGCCAGGAAATTCACCGCGAAGCCCCGCCTGCTCATGCGGTGCATGTCGAACAGCATGGTGCGGACGAAGCTTTCCCAAAGCGGAACCGGGCAACCCGGCATGACATTCATGATGCCGCTGGCGACGGTATAATCGGCTTGCCGGGGAGAGTTTCGTCCGACAACGAAGCGTATCGCCGGCTTGCCACGATGCCGGCGCCGTGCGCGTTGCACCATGGCGGGAGCCAGGTCGATTCCGAGATAGTCAATGCTGACCCCGGGATACCGTTCGGCCAGAAACGCCGCCAGCGCGCCATAGCCGCAGCCAAGGTCGATCAGCGAAAATGGTGCATCGAATGTGCAAATCTTCAGAAGCTGAACAAAGCGCAGCCATTGCGTCGCGGTGCATGACCAGTCCACGCCCCGAGGGCCGGCGCCGTGGCGGGCGAGCCTGGCCGCATAATAGGCCGCGACCCGCCCGCACACCGCATCCAGCGCCGGACCCGCGAGCGGGTTCGCGGCATCGTTCCGGATCGCTCCGGACGTCATTACGCCGCCATTTTTTTCCGCGCCGCCACGCGCGCCGCCCGGTCGGTTTCCTTGGCCGGTATGGTCGGTATCGATATGATCAGATATTCCTGGGTTTCGTAAATCACCGGCTGACCGCAGGTTACCGTAACGCGCTTGTCGTCGGCGAACCGGTGGGTCGTGGTATGAACCGGGAGCGGCTCGTCGCCTTCCAGATTATCCTTATACGCTTTGACGATCCGGTCGTGACCGCTCACACCGTCCAGATCGGAGACGTAGTTCTTCAATTCGTCGAGGAACAAATACCAGAACCGCCGGTCGTGGAATTCGGCCGGAACGATGTGCAGGGTTCGGAACGCCTGCTTGAGCGAATATTTTTCAGAAAACAGCCCGAATTCTTTCTGAATCACGACCATTTCCTGAAGCGGACCCGCGTCACTGAAACGGTGGTTCAACTGAT
>JAYUEJ010000112.1:0-2359 GCA_043739265.1 Rhodopila sp.
CCGGTTCTTTACGATATGACGCAGGCCATGATGAGCGACATGAATATCGAATTCGAATACCAGATACGGCACAACCTGAAGGACTGGCTGATCGTCGTCGCCGCCCCTGGTATCGCGGTCGAGCAGGCCCCGCTGGAGCAAATTCCGGAGAGATGACCCCGGGAACGCTGTCTCAATAACCGTCACCGAGGCGATTGGGGCAGGACGCCCCACCCGTCTCGATCGTTATGGACCGGCGCGGTCTATTCGCTGTGGATCACCGAACCGCGGCTGCCGATCATCGCCAGCAGTTCCCGCCGGGTCGTCGGGTCGTCACGGAAGGCGCCCAGCATCCGGCTGGTGACCATGGTCACGCCCGGTTTGTGAACCCCGCGTGTGGTCATGCATTGGTGTGCCGCCTCGATCACCACGGCCACGCCACGCGGCTCCAGCACCTCCTGGATCGTGTTGGCGATTTGCGCGGTCAGCTTCTCCTGGATTTGCAGCCGCTTGGCATAGGCATCGACGACCCGAGCGAGTTTGCTGATCCCGACCACACGCCGATGCGGCAGATAGGCGACATGCACCCGCCCGATGATCGGTGCCATGTGATGCTCGCAGGTGCTTTCCAGCCTGATATCGCGCAACAGCACGATTTCGTCGTAGCCGTCGGTTTCCTCGAACGTGCGCTCCAGCAACGCCACCGGATCGGTCGCGTAGCCGACAAAAAACTCCCGGTAGGAACGCGCGACCCGGGCCGGCGTGTCGCGCAGACCCTCCCTGTCCGGATCGTCGCCGGCCCAGAGCAACAGGGTGCGGATCGCGGCTTCCGCGTCCTCCCGCGTGGGACGGTCGTCCGAAACCGTGAGGGACGCCCCGTTTCCGGAAACCTTGGGCTGCGCAGGCGTAACGATGTTCACCGCTTTGTTTCCTCCGGAGTGTTCACTGGGCTTTGCCGGCTGATTCGATATGGGACCGGTTCGCGAGGTCGCAACCCTGGTTGCGCCTGATCAATGAACCCTGCCGCTTTGATGCGGGCTGTCCAGGCTGAAGGCCGGGATGGCCACGTCGAAGCTTTCACCGGACGACGGCACGACCATGTGATAGGCCCCGACCATGAATCCAGACGGCGTGTCCAGCGGCGTGCCGGACGTGTACTGGAAACTTTCGCCGGGTTCGAGCAATGGCTGCTCGCCCACCACGCCGGCGCCATGCACATGCTGAGTGCGCCCGCGCGCGTCGGTGATCTGCCAGGTGCGGCGCATCAACTGCACCGGTTCGGGGCCCTGGTTCTCAATCGTCACCCGATACGCCCAAACGAAGTGATTTTCCTCCGGTTGCGACTGGTCCGCCAGGAAAAACGAACGGATCGTGACGCAGACATCATGCGTGGTGCGGGAGTAATCGGCGCGCGCATTCCCCGCCGAACGGCCTGACCGTTGCGGCTGAACTGCGGCCGAGCCCGAACGCCTGGTTCGGCTGGATTTGGGATCGTCGATCGACATAATGCCTTCTTGCCTTGCCCGAACGTGAAATCAAGGACCAATCCACGTAACTTGTCCAGGATAGCGGGCTTACACCCGTTAGCCGGCGCACCATCACGCCAAGACCGTTACGCTTACAGCCCCGGAATACAGCCCGTCTGGTTCAACGGCCGATAGACCTCCGCCGCCGGAATGACACCGATCTGTTCGTAATGATCCCACGCATGTCGCATCGCCTCCGGCGGCTTCACCCTTAACAGGGCCAAATCGACATAAAGACGGCCGTCCAGACGCAACCGAGCGGAACGGCCGAAAAAATAAACCGGGGATCGGCGCATTTCTTTGTTGATTATGTCGGCATTCAGGCTCTCCGACACAATCGTAGCGCGCAAATAATGACGCACCGCGACATAGGCGGTCGCATGCGCCAGGTCGGGCATCTGTCCCGTTGCAGCAAAGAACCGGTTTGCAAACGACCGCGCCTGATCGTTCTGGTTCCAATGGAACGGACTGGCCAGCAGCAACCCGCGCGCCGCCGGCGCACCGGCGGCATGGACATCAACCAGCGCCGGCAGAAACGCCACCACGGTTCGGCCATCCTCGAACAAACCGCCGTCCCGAAACGGCCCGATCTGGTCCGACAACCCCTTGCTCACATCGCACAGACCAATCGCCCGCGCCCCCGAATTCCTCGCCTGCGCCACGATGGAGGAGAAATCCGCAACCTCCGCCGGATGCCGTGACCGGCCCAGCACCTGGCCGCCGGCGGCTTCGATGGCGCGTGTGGCGTCGGCCTGCAGCGCCTGCCCCAGCACGCTGTCCGGCACCACCAGAAACCAGGTTTTGATGCCGGATCGCGCCATCGTTCCGGCCAGCGCGGTGGCCATCGATACGCT
>JAYUEJ010000113.1:0-7125 GCA_043739265.1 Rhodopila sp.
GCCGCCGTCGGTACGAAACGCGCGCCGGTCGGACACCTCCCGCAAAACCGGCCGCGCCCCAAGCTTCGCCAGACGGGACGCCGTCGTTTCCCAGCCGAACGCGACGACCTCCACCGGCACCGGGGACGTCTCGCCCAGACCGTCCCGAAGCTTCGGCTCATCGGCTACGATCACCAGGCGATCGCTGACCGCGGCCACGATCTTCTCGCGCAACAACGCACCGCCGAGTCCTTTAATGAGGTTCAAAGAGTGTCGGGAAATCTCGTCCGCCCCGTCGATCGTCAGGTCCACTCTGGCATGCACCGAGAAATCGGTTAGCGCGATCCCCCCCGCCTTCGCTTGCCGCGCACTGTGTTCGCTGGTCGGGATGCCGACGATCCGCAGGCCATCCCGGACCCGGGCAATCAAGCCCTCGATCGCGAAGGCAGCGGTCGAACCGGTTCCCAAACCGACCACCATGCCGTCTTCGACCATCGCCACGGCGGCCATCGCGGCCTCGCGTTTGCGGGCATCCCGGTCGCCCGGACTGTTCGCACCCATCACGCCCGCACCGCCCGCAACACGCGAAGCCAATTGCCGGAACACACTTTTTCAACTTCCTCTTGATGCAGTCCACGATCCCGTAGCGCCGCGACGATTTCCGGGTGACGGGAAAAATCCGGCATTTCCGTCTTGGCGACGCCGGCCGGCAAGTCGGATCCAATGCCGACATGGTCGATCCCCAACGCGTCGATCATGCGGAACAAATGGCGGATCATGCCCGGCAACTTTTCGTCCACCAGGACCGAGATCCACGCCCCGACCACACCGCCGGACTCGACGACAATGCGGGCGTAGTCGGGGCCGATGAAGCGCGGGTGGTCGCCGTCCTTGTGCCCCGGCTCTTTCAGGTTGGCGTGGGTGCAGAGAAACGGCCGCGTCGCAACGCCTGCGACGCCTTTAACGGTGTCCTCCGAGCAATGGGCGACGTCCACGATAACACCCAACGCGTTCATCCGCCCCACCACGTCCGCCCCGAAAGCGGTCAGGCCGCCATGCACCGGCGGCGCGGTCTGGATATCGCCGGTTTCGTTCACAAGATAATGAGTCAGTTGGATACTGCGGACGCCGCGGGCTTCCATCGCGTCCAGGCGGTCCAGGTCGCCTTCCAGGAAATCACAGCCCTCAATCGCCAGCACCAGGGCCGGATCGTCATGTCGAAAATCGTCCGGTTCGCGGGCGATGCGGGTACCGGATTGCTCGAAACTGGTGAGGTAGCCTTCCACCGCCTCCAGACATTCGCCGGGGTTCGGGTCGCGGAATTTTTCCAGCCGGCCGGTGACGCGATCGCGCCGGATCATCGGGATGTCGCCAATGGCACACACTACAGCGGCGGCAACCCCGGCGGGACGCATTGTAGCGAGCACCGCGCGATCCACGTCGCCCGTGCGGTGGGGCCGGCCAGCATGGGTATGCATATCGATTATCATGATTCTTTCTAGACCGATCCCAGAAGCCTCGCTACCAGACGCTGCAGGTTGGTCTTGCACCGGAGAAGCCGCTTGCGCATGTTGCAAGACGACGACCGGAAAAGGCTGCTGTTGAGCAGGCGTTGGGCGGAGCTAAGGTCATGGACGGCGGAGCAGACTCAAGGCGCATTACGATCCACGCGCCCGACGATTTTGCCGGGATGCGCGCGGCCGGCCGCCTTGCCGCCGAGACCCTGGACATGATCGTGCCGCATGTGAAACCGGGCGTATCCACCGGAAGTCTGGACAAACTGTGCCACGATTTCATCCTGGCCCATGGCGCGGTCCCTGCCCCGCTGAACTATCGCGGTTTCCCGAAATCGATCTGCACCTCCATCAATCATGTCGTCTGCCACGGCATACCCGGCGACCGGAAGCTGGAAAACGGTGACATCCTCAACATCGATGTCACGGTGATCCTGAACGGCTGGCACGGCGATACCTCGCGCATGTTCGCCGCCGGCGTGCCCAACACACGCGCCCGGAACCTCATCGACGTGACCTATGAGTCACTGATGCGCGGATTGAAAATGATAAAACCTGGCGCGACCCTGGGCGATGTCGGGCACGCCATCCAGGTTTACGTCGAAGGCAGCCGCTTCAGCGTGGTCCGCGATTTTTGCGGCCACGGCATCGGCCGCCGCTTCCATGAGCCGCCGAACGTTCTGCATTTCGGCCGCATCGGCGAAGGTCCGATCCTGCGCAAGGGCATGTTCTTCACCGTCGAGCCGATGGTGAATGCCGGCCGGCCGGAGGTGAAGGTGCTCGACGATGGTTGGACCGCCGTCACACGGGACCGCAGTTTATCCGCTCAATTCGAACATATGATCGGCGTCACTGACGACGGTTGCGAAATTTTCACCCTCTCCCCCGCCGGATTGGACAAACCGCCGCTCGGCGTTAGCTGATTGGCAACATTTGGCTGTTAGCGTTGGCGGCAATTGTTTAGCCGCGAGAACCCTGATGTCCAAAACCTCCAAGCCGGCCGAGTTGGCCGAATATTCGCTGTTCTCCGGTCTGGTCCCCCAGCCGATGGACCCGTCTGGCCCGATTGGTGCCGAGGGCCACAGGTTGCGCATGCGCCAACGGCTGCTGAAAGCGGGGCCGGAGGCGCTGGCGGATCACGAAATGCTGGAGATGATTCTGTTCATCGCCCTGCCGCGGCGGGATACCAAGCCGCTCGCGCGGGAATTGTTGGCACGGCTGCGCACGTTCGGCGGTGTTCTCGGGGCGCCGCCGTCGGAACTGATGCGGATCGAAGGCATCGGCGAGGCGGGCGCGGCGGCGATCAAACTGGTGCAGGCCGCTGCACTGCGGATGATGCGGGATGATCTCGCGCAACAGCCGGTGCTGGCCAACTGGCAGCAATTGACCGATTACCTGACCGCCAGCATGCAGCATGAACGCACCGAACAGTTCCGGGTGCTGTTCCTGGATGGGAGGAACATGCTGATCGCCGACGAGGTGCAGGGCCTGGGGACGATCGACCGGGCGCCGGCCTATCCGCGGGAGGTGGTGCGGCGCTGTCTGGAGTTGCACGCCACGGCGGTGATCCTGGCGCACAACCACCCCAGTGGCGAACCGGCCCCCTCCCGGGAAGATGTCGCCATGACGGCGGAGATCGCCCGGGCGGCGTCGATGATGGGGATCTTGGTGCATGACCACATCATCGTCGGGAAGGGGAAGTGGTTGAGTTTCCGGTCCGAGAAGCTGCTGTGAGTCGCCGATAGAACCACGCCGGTCGCCCTGGGCGGGGACGCCGTCGCGCCTGCATTGGGTCGCCCGAAAGCGCTGGGCACGGTCGATTTACATCATTGCCAAACCCTGTGACTATCGGGCGCGATGGTTATACCGGCGGAACGTCGCTCCTGGATTGAAGACCCCGACGCCCGCGCCTTGGCCGCGGATGGAGCCGTCTTGTCCGCGTCGCGCCAGGCGATCACCGCCCTCGGCTGCGCCGCGCGAACGATGCTCGACCGGGCCTTCAAGGGCGACCATCGATCTTCTGCATCGCATACGTCGCCCGCGGACAGTGGGATCGATGTCCGGAACATCTGGGTTCGCCATGGCCGGCGCGTGGCGCTGGAAGGCATCAGCGGACGGTTTGAGCCTGGCAGCCTGACCGCGATCGTCGGACCGAATGGTGCCGGCAAGAGTACGCTGCTGAACGTGCTCGCCGGCCTCACGCGTCCGTATCGGGGTGACGTCGTCTGCACCGCGCGGGCGCGTCGCCGGGTCGCGTATTTACAGCAGCAGACCGAACTCGACCGGGACTATCCGGTCACGGTGGGCGAGATCGTCGGCCTGGGTCTGTGGCGCGGCTTCGGCGCCTTCCGCACACCGGCACCGGCGCTTGCCCAGAGCGTCGCCGAGGCGGTCGAAGCCGTCGGGCTGACGGATCTGATCGATCGGCGCATCGGTGAACTGTCCGTTGGCCAGTTACGGCGCGCCTTCTTCGCCAGGCTGTTGCTGCTGGACTCTGAGGTGGTGCTGCTGGACGAGCCTTTCGCGGCCGTCGATGCCCGAACCCTGGAGTCACTGCTGGCACTGATGGCAAGCTGGCATGCAGAAGGCCGCACGGTGATCGCCGTCGTGCATGATTTCGATCAGGTGCGGGCGCATTTTCCGTCCACCCTGATCCTGGCGCGGACCCTGGTCGCCTGGGGCGAAACCAGGTCGGTGCTGACGGACCGCAATCTGGCCAAGACCCTTTCCACCGCATGACCCTGTCGCTTTATGCCTTGCTGATCGGCCCGTTCGAGGGGTTCAGCTTCATGCGGATCGCGCTGGTCGCCTGCCTGGCGCTGGCGCTTGCGAACGGCCCGCTGGGCATTCTGTTGCTGCTGCGGCGCATGGCCCTGGACGGCGATGTCCTGTCCCACGCCGTGATGCCGGGTGCCGCGCTGGGCTTTGTCTATGCCGGCCATTCGCTGATGGCACTCAGCGCCGGCGGGCTGGCGAGCGGCGCCCTGGTGGCTGGACTGACCGGATTGCTGGGCCGAACCCGGCCGGCGCGGCATGACGCCGGCCTGGTGGCGTTCTACCTCGTGACCCTGGCTTTGGGGGTGACGCTGGTGGCGCTGTTCGGCAGCAATGTCGATACGGTGCGCGTGTTGTTCGGCACCGTGCTGGCGATCGACGTGCGCGCCCTGCTGCAGATCGCGACCGTAACGACGCTGACCGTGCTGCTGCTGGCGGTGTTCTATCGTCCGTTGGCGGTCGATTCCTTCGATCCGGTGTTTTTGCGCATGGTTGGTGGTTACGGCATGCGCGGCCTTTTCGTTACCCTGGTCCTGCTTAATCTGGTCGTCAGCTTTCAGGCGTTCGGCACGCTGCTGGCGATCGGGCCGATGCTGTTGCCAGCCGCGGCGGCGCGATGCTGGACCCATCGGCCGGGCCTGATGATCGCGTTGGCCTCGGCATTGGGGATGCTGTCCTCTTACGCCGGGTTGCTGCTGTCGTATCATCGCAATCTGCCGTCGGGGCCGGCGATCGTCATGGCCGCCGGCGCCATTTACGGACTTTCGCTGCTGGCATCGGCGATCGGAAATTTCGCCCGCACAATAACCAGAGGAAACGATCCATGAGCCGGCTGTTTCGCGCCGCTGCCACTTTGCTGAAATTCGCGGCGCTGGCGACCGGCACAGCCGTCATGCTGCCCGCGGTCGCCGCGGCGGCGGACAGAATTCCGGTCGTGGCCACTTTCAGCGTGATCGCCGACATGGTGGCCGCTGTCGGTGGCGATCATGTCAATCTGGTCACGATCGTCGGCCCGGACGGTGATATCGAAGTGTATGAACCTACCGCCGCCGATGTCCCAAAAATTGCCACCGCTCGGATTCTGTTCATGAACGGGATCAACGACGAATTCGAACCCTGGCTGGATGCGTTGCTGAAGCAAGCCAGATTCGCCGGTACGAAGGTCATCGTCAGCCGCGGGGTCAAGGCGCTCAGTTCGGAAGATGAGCATCCGATGGGCGGCAAACCCAAGGCGACGGTGCTTGATCAACACGCCTGGATGGACCCGCGTAACGGCATCATCTACGTAAAAAACATCGCCGATGTACTGGTTCGCATCGACCCCGCCAACGCTGAAGGTTACCGCACCCGAGCGGCGGCCTATACCCAGCGGATTCGGGCGCTGGATGTCTGGGCGCACGCCGAAATGGCCGCCGTTCCCACGTCCCGGCGCCGCGTGCTCGCCTCGCACGACTCGCTGCAATATCTGGCCAACGCGTACGGGATCACGATGATCTCGGTCAACGGCTGGACGAATAAGTCGGAACCGTCAGCCGCGGATCTCGCGCGATTGACCGACCAGATCCGGCGGGAGCATGTGAAGGCGCTTTTCCTGGACAGCATCACCGATCCCCGGGCAATGCAACGGATCGGTAAGGAGACCGGCGCGGTGATCGGCGGCACGCTGTACGGCGACGCTCTGTCGAAGCCTGACGGGGCGGCTGGCACGTATATCGAAATGATTCGGCACGATATTTCCACCATGAAGACGGGCATGCTGCTGAATTGACCGGCAATTCCGTGACCCCAACCGACAAACGCGCGTCCGCACGAAGGATCGGCGGACTTTTGCTGCAAGGGGCGGCGGGGCGCCTGCGCGTGGCGGTCGCTGCGTCTCTGGTCCTTTGGGTCGCTGTGGTGTGGGCAAGCCTGTCTCAGCCGGTTCCGCCAAAGCCGTACGAACCGCCCCCGGTGTCTCCGCCGACGCTGAAGCGGGTCGTGGCATCCGGGCAGCCGACGCCGATCGGCGGTATCTTCGACCGCTTCGATGTGGTCGCACAACCGATCGTCGCGCCGGTCAATGCCAAAGGACAGATTGCATTCTACGCCACCATCCTGCGCAACAAGGCGACCGAGGGGATCTTCCTCGCCGGCGGCGGGCGCATCGTGAAGGCTGCCGCCGTCGGGGACAGCGTGCCCGGAGGTGGTCTGCTGTCCGGGTTCGCGAAGCATCCCATGCCCGCGCTGAATGACTCCGGCACCATCGCCTTCGGCGCGGCCGTCACCTCGGCCCAAACCGGCGAGGGCATCTTCATCGCCAGGGATGGTGCGCTGAAGCCTATCGCGATCGCCGGCGGCGACGCGGTTGGGGTCGTCGGCGGCACGTTTGTCGAATTCGATGCGCCAGCGCTGAACAACCGCGATGAGGTCGTGTTCGTCGCCACCGTCAGGCGCGGGCGCCAAACCTTCCAGGCGCTTTACCTGTTCAGCAACGGCCGCCTGCGCAAGCTGCTGGCCGAAGGGGATCCTTTCCTGGGGGGCGGGTATTTTGACAAATTCGGGTTGCCTGCGATCAATAACCGGGGCGTGATCGCATTTCCGGTGACATTGGACCATGGCCCCACGCTGGGCGGCATCTTCGTGACCGGGACACGGGATTTGAAAATGCTCGCCGGCGTGGGCGGGCTCGCGCCTGATGGTCAGATGATGCTCCGCTTCTCTGAACGGGTGTCGATCGACGACAACGATGACATTGCGTTCGGGGCGCATCTGGGTGTCGGCAAGGCGAACACCGAGGCGGTGATGACGGTCAACACGTCGGGGCTGACGCTGATCGCCAAGGCCGGCGATGCCGCCCCGGGCGGCGGCATGTTTTCCG
>JAYUEJ010000114.1:0-2353 GCA_043739265.1 Rhodopila sp.
CATGCTGGACCCGGTGGGCGGCGTTTCGCATGTGCGCGTGGTGTATCCGCTGCAGGCGATCGGGACCGACCCGATGGTCTCGGCCGGCGTGACCAATCAGGTCGCGGGCGGCCAGCCGGAAGACGGTGTTCCGCGCATTTTCGTGCTGCATCGGCCGGCGTTGTTCGGCGATCAGGGCCATGAGACATTGCGGGTGTTAACCGAAGCGGGCTTCCTGGTCGTTACCGAATTCGACGACCTGCCCGACCACTTCGATATGATGCGGATGGGTGGGGCGCTGTCGTTCTACGGGGCGCATGCGGTGCAAACCAGCACGACCTGCATGGCCGACGCGCTGCGCCGGTTCAACCCCGAAATTGCCGTGTTCCCGAATTCCGTGGCCTCATTGCCGGCGGTTTCGAACTTCACCGATCCGAAAGCGATGACGCTGTTTTTCGGCGCCTTGAACCGGGAGCGGGACTGGGCGCCGTTCATGCCGGCGCTGAACGCGGTCGCGAGCATGGCGGGGGAGCGCCTGAAGTTCCAGGTCGTGCATGACCAGGCGTTTTTCGAGGCGCTGGAAACGCCGCACAAATCCTTCACCTCGCTCTGCGACTACGACACCTACCGACAGTTGCTCGGGGGTTCGGAGATTTCGTTCATGCCGCTGGCCGACACGGCGTTCAACCGAGCCAAGTCGGATTTGAAATTTATCGAGGCGGCGGCGTGCCGGACGGTGGCGCTGGCCAGCAGCGTCGTTTACGGCAACAGCATCGCAGATGGCCGGACGGGTCTGCTGTTCCGCGACACCGTCGAATTCCATGCCAGGCTGCTGCGGCTGGTCGCGATGCCGGAACTGGCTCGTTCCCTGGGGGATGCGGCGCGACGGTATGTGGTCGAGGAGCGGATGCTGGCGTATCAGGTGGCGCCCAGGGTCGGCTGGTACCGGTCGCTTTGGGCGCGCCGGGAGGCTTTGGGCGCGTCACGGCGGGAGCGGATGGAGCGATACCGGACGGCCGGTTGATCGGGTGGGTTAGCAATGCCGGGGTTTCGTAGGGCCGCGCGGCCTAGCGCATCATTGCCCAGGGGTCGATGACCTGCACCCCGGTATCGGCGAAATCGGCGACGTTGCGGGTCACGATGATTTTGTTGTTCACATAGGCTGTCGCGGCGATCAGCGCGTCGGCAACCGGCCTTGTGCGTTGGGCCATCAGATTCCCCCAACCGGCCGCGACGGCATCGTCGATGGGCAGGATGCGGGCCGAATAGACGAACCGCAATTCGTCCAGCCAGCGCAACAACGATGCAGCGGCCGGCGGATCGGTGCGCATCTTTATCATGATGCCCTTGGCGATCTCGCCGATGGTGATGGCGCTGAGGTAGAGCGTCTCCGGCTGAGCGGCACGCAGCCACTCGACGGCCCGGGGCGTGCGCCGGCGGGCTTCGGACACCACGCAGGTATCGATCAGATACATGTCAGAAAGCGATATCGCGGCCTGTATCGGCGCTGCGATCGTTGATCGCGTCCACCACATCGTCGGGCCACTTTTCCTGGCCGGGCGTTTCCGACAGGAGGAAATCCACGAACGACATCCGCGGCTTGATCAGGGCGTCGAATTCCAGCGCGGAGACAACGACGGCGGCGCGCTGGCCGTGGACCGTCACGGTCTGCGGACCATCGGCGCGCGCCCGCTTGACCACTTCGCTGAAGCGGTTCTTGGCATCCTGCAACTGCCAATCCTGCACGGCGACCTCCTGTCTAGATAGGCTAGATATAGAAGCCGGCGACCAGCGTCAATGCTTTTGTCGGTGGTCCTACGACAGCGTATCCTCTGGCAGCGTGTCCTCTGGGAGGGCATCCTCCGTGAGAGCGTCTTTTTTCGGAGCGTCTTTTTCCAGGTCGCGGGCGATCTCCGGCCGATGCATCAGCGTGTCGATCTTCATCGCGTAATCCAGCGCCAGATCGGGCGTGAACGTCAGGTCGGGCGCTATGCGCAAACGCAGGGCCTTGGCCACCTGGCCGCGCAGATACGGCGATGCCCGCACCAGTGCCGGCACCAACGCATCACCATCGGATCGTCCCAACCGTGAGAAGAACGCGGTCGCGCGCTTCAGGTCGGGGCCGATCCGCACCTCGGTGACGGTAATCTGAGCGGTCGCCAAATCGGGATCGCGAAACTCCCCACGACCGAAAATCCCGGACAGTACGTGGCGGATTTCCTCCGCCACGCGCAACTGCCGCTGGGATGGGCCTGCCTTCGACGACGACCCTTTGCCCTTGGCTGACTTCTTCAACCCGGAACCATCTCCGTCTCGAAACACTCGATGACGTCGCCTTCCTGGAGGTTTTCGAAGTGGGCGAACGACAGGCCGC
>JAYUEJ010000115.1:0-2352 GCA_043739265.1 Rhodopila sp.
TATCTGCGCAAAATTCCGATCAGTCGCGCCGCCGACCAGCCACCGGGCAATGGCGGCTATTTCCTCGTGTTCGATCGCGCGACCTGGCAGCTGCAATCAGGCTGGGCACGGATCGACCCATGATCGCCATTCGCCCGGCGACCGAAACGGACCTGCCGCAGTTCCTCGCTTTGCTTCGCCACCTTCAGCCACGCGACCCGGTCCCCGATCTGGGCAAAGCGCAAGCCGCCTTTGCCTGCATGCTCGCGGGTGATCAGAACATCGTCTTCCTCGCCGTGTCGGGTGACACTCTTGCCGCCTCCTGTACCCTGACGATCATTCCCAACCTGACCCGTAACGCCCGGCCCTATGCGGTGATTGAAAACGTCGTTACCGATCCGAATTTCCGCCGCCAGGGACTTGGGCATGCCGTTCTTCATGCCGCGCAGCAAGCGGCCTGGGATGCAGACTGCTACAAGATCATGCTCGCCACCGGCCGCCCCGACCTGGTGCCGTTCTACCAGGCTGCCGGGTTCGTGCTCGGCGGCAAAAGTTTTTTCGAAATACGGAGGCCCTGACAATGTCCCTTTTCGAAGCGCATCTGACCGTCGCCGACCTTGAGCGCTCGATCGCTTTCTATCGCGATCGGCTCGGCTTCACCCTCGCCCATATTGTACCCGCCCGCGGTGTGGCGTTCTTCTGGCTCGGCGCGCCCGGCGAAACCATGCTCGGATTGTGGTCGATCGGCAGCGCCCCGGTCAGCATCCGGTCCCATATCGCCTTCCGCGTTGGTGCTGATGAGATCGCGGCAACCATCCCCAAGCTGCGCACCGCAGGGATTGCACCACGTGATCCGGAGCCGGTCGTGCATTGCTGGATGCCCGCGGCGTCTGTCTATTTTGACGATCCGGACGGACATTCGTTGGAATATATCGCCATGCTGCCGGATCCGCCACGACCCGACCTTGCCGGAAGGGTCACGCTTGCGGCTTGGCGAGACCTGCAAACCGCCCGATGATGGCGCCACACACAGGAGCGGCGATTATGGATACAGCCACCCAGCGCATCACCAACCTGATCACCGCATCCGGCATCGATGTCGGTTTCGCGGCTATCAAGGTCGAAACTGGCCAACAGATCGCGGTCAACGGCGCGGAGCTTTTCCCAACCGCCAGCACCTTCAAAGTGCCGGTCATGGTCGAAATCCACGCGCAGGCGCGACAAGGCCAGTTCAAAATCAGCGACCGGATGATGTTTGAGGAAGTGCATCGGGTCATCGGATCAGGTGTCATCCAGGCGCTCGGCGTCGGGCTGAACCCGACCGTTCGCGACCTGATGACGCTGATGATTATCGTGAGCGACAATACTGCGACGGATATTTTGTGTGACCTGGTTGGCCCCGCCAACGTCACCGCGCGGATGCGTAGCCTTGGTCTTCAAGACATTCACACCCCGGCCGCTTGCCACGGACTGTTCCGCCGCGCCTGGTCGCTGCCGTTGGAAGGTCCGGTTGGCTACGCCGATTTCAAGGCGGCCAGCAAGGCGGCGCCGATGCCGTTCACCTCGGGCGCCTATTCCCGCGATGGCTCGAACAACACCGCCTCGGCGATCGACATGGCGCGGCTGATGGTGCTGATCCAACAAGGCAAAGCCGGCACCGTGGAAGATTGCGCCGATATGATCGCGATCATGGAATATCAGCATTACCAGAACCGGGTGCCGCGCTTCTTGCCCGCCGGAAGTGTCGCCAACAAGACCGGCTCCCTGCGCGGCCTGCGCAATGATGCCGGCCTGATCCGCCGGGCGCCCGGTGACACGATCGCCTTCGCCATGTTTACGTTCGATGATACGGATCTGCCGCATGGCAATTCACGGCAACTGATCGAGGCGAATATGCGGATCGAGACACTGATGGGCGACGTTGGCCAAATCCTTTGGGATGATTTCGCGTGACTGGACCGACAATGCCTGAACTGACCCGCGCCGCCCTGCTGGAACGCGACCGCGCCGACCCTCTGGCGTCGTTCCGTGACCGGTTCAGCTTGCCGCCAGGCGTGGTCTACCTGGACGGTAATTCGCTGGGCGCGATGCCACGGGCAACGGCCGCGCGGGTGGCGGGGTTGGTCGAGCAGGAATGGGGCACGGGCCTGATCCGGAGCTGGAACGATGCCGGCTGGATGGATCTGCCCGGCCGCATCGCCGACAAGATCGGCACCTTGATCGGGGCGACCCCAGGCGGCATGGCGGTTGGAGACAGCACCAGCGTCAATTTGTTCAAGCTGCTGGGTGCAGCACTGACGGCGCGGCCGGAGCGGCGGGTGATATTGACCGAGCGCGGCAATTTCCCCACTGATCTTTATATCGCCCAGGGCC
>JAYUEJ010000116.1:0-2350 GCA_043739265.1 Rhodopila sp.
CAAAGAAACACGAACACCTGATGTTCTTTCGCATAACCGACACCGGTGCATTCAAGACGTTCCTCAAGCGGCTGGAGGTCACCAGCATGAGGGAGTGCATCGCAAAGCGGGACGCGATCAAGGCCAAGAAAGACGCTGGCGACGAGACGATCATTCCAGCACCGGGCCTGAACATCGCATTCACGTTTCATGGCCTGGTTACCCTGGGCGTTGCTGGCCTAGACACACCGGGCTCGCTCGATGCGTTTCGCGGCGGGATGGCCGCCCGGCAGGCCACCTTACTTGACCCGCCAGCGTCAGGCTGGGCCACGCTGAAACCCGACCAGCACCTGCATGGCGTGTTCATCCTGACCGGTGCCTCCCACGCCGAAGTTGTCGACGTGATCTCGTTACGGCTGGTGCCCGCCGCACTGAACGGCTGGGAGAAGTTAGCCGAAGAAGTGGGTCAGGTGCGACCCGATCCGGTCAAAGGGCACGAACATTTTGGCTACGCCGACGCCGTTTCGCAGCCCGGCGTACGCGGCCTCATCGATAACGGCAGCCCGCTGACGCCAAACGTGGATCCGGTGGGGCATGAAAACCAGGGCATGCTTGGGCAAGACCTGCTGTGGCCCGGCCAATTCGTCTTTGGCTTCCCCGGCCAGGACAAGACCAAGCCCATCGAGGAGGCCGGCCTAATCAAGCAACCGCCGGTGCCGTTCATGAACCACGGTGCGTTCCTCGTATTCCGGCGGCTGGCGCAACTGGTGCCGGAGTTCAATGCCTCGGTTAAGCAAGCGTCCGCGGCGATTGCCGGTACGTCGGACAAGGCGTCCCCCGACCTACTCGGGGCGCAGATGGTTGGGCGCTGGAAAAGCGGTGCGCCGCTCATTCTTGCGCCAACCGCAGACGATCCGACGAAGGCCAACGGCACCGATCAGGTGAACAACTTCGAGTTCGGCGGGGATCCCGAGGGCTTGAGCTGTCCGTGGGGCGCGCATGTCCGCAAGGCCTATCCGCGCACCGACGTGCCGGGCAACACGGCCCCCACGCAAGCGCAATCAGATACGGCAGAACAGGAAACCCAGACGCACCGGATGATGCGGCGTGGCATCGCGTTCGGCCCGGAACTGACCGAAGACGAAGCCCTATCCGGCACCTCTGCCGGGGGCGTTAATACCCGCGGGCTTTTGTTCAAATGCTATGTCACGTCAATTCAGGACCAGTTCGAGTTTGTCCAGAAGCAGTGGGTCAACGCCGCCGGGTTCTCCGAAGCGGGGGCCGGTGTGGACCCAATCATTGGTCAGTCCGCGGCCCCAACCCGTCCGTTCCGGGGTGCCGCGCCGATCACCCATGTTGCGGCGAACAAGCCATCGATGGATTTGAAAAGCTTTGTACAGATGCAAGGCGGCGAATACTTCTTTGCGCCGTCGATCCCGGCGATGAGGCTGCTTTGACCGGCGTGACATGTGTTGCGGTGCGAAAGCGGTGTCGTCGCTGCGATCGAAACGGATCGTAGCCTACCCCCGCGGCACCAATCCGCGCCCACGCCCGATAACCCCGTCGCCGAACCGGCCGCGCAGCGCATCCACCGCCCGTTGCGCAGCCGCACGGCGCGGGGCGTCGGGGTCGGCCAGGTCCGCACGGTCGGCGTCGGCCGGGTCGGCGAGCGGGTTGGCACCGAGCCCGATCAGCCGGAACGCGGTGCCGTCCGCCTCACGCGCCAGCAGCCGACGACCGGCGTCGAACAGCGTGTCCGGCAGGGTGGTCGGGCCCGTTAAGCGATAGGCGCGGGTGCGGCTGGCGAACCGGGCAGTCTTTAACTTCAGCACCACCCCACCGGCCGCCAATTCTTTCTCGCGCAAACGCCGGGCCAGCTTCTCCGCCATGCGCCACAGATGCCGTTCCAGGGTGGTAATGTCGGTGACGTCGGTGTCGAACGTGGTCTCGGCGCTGACGGATTTCGTGTCGTGGCCGGGGCGGACGGGCCGCTCGTCTTCCCCGCGGGCGCGGCGCACCAGGCCCGGGCCATCATCGCCCAGGGTAAGCGCCGCACGGTCGTCCAGCGCCTGCAAATGCATCAGGTGCGTGATGCCGCGGGCGTGCAGCCGGCGCTCCATTGCGGGGCCCACGCCGGGCAGCAGCCGCACGGGTTCGGACGCCAGCACCGCCGCCGCGTCGGAGCCCAGCACGGCGAAGCCGCGCGGCTTATCCCGGCCGGCCGCGATCTTGGCCAATAGACGGTTGGATGCCAGCCCGATCGAGACAGTGATGCCGACCTCCCGCTCCACGTCGCGCGCGAATGCGGCCAGGGCGGCCGCGGGGGGCCCGATGCCTACTGGCTCAACATCATCGCCTTCACCTACCTGAT
>JAYUEJ010000117.1:0-2350 GCA_043739265.1 Rhodopila sp.
CCTCAGCCGGCCCTTTGGGCGGACCAATGCTCACACATCGGCCTTTCTTAGCGACCTGGTGACCTTGGCGTTTCAACTTTGTTTATTCACCCGATTGCCCTGCATGACGGTGTGGCATGCCACACCGTGCCGAAGTGGCAGCACGATCAAATCGTGATCCGAACCCCCAGCTCCACCACCCGGTCGCTCGGTATCCGGAAGAATTCCGTCGCCGGCACCGCATTGCGCGCCATCACCAGGAACAGCGCCCGGCGCCACCACGACAGCTTCGGCGCCATGCCCGGAACCAGAACCTCCCGCCCCAGGAAATAACTCGCCTGAGACATCCGCACGTTCAACTGCTCGGTCAGATCCTCCAGCACCTTCGGGATATTCGGGCTTTCCATGAAGCCATAGCGAATAATGATCCGGTGAATGCCCGGCGCCAATTCCGCGACCTCCGCCCGGCGTGACTGCGACACTTCCGGCACGTCCTCGTTTTGCACCGTCACGAACAGGACGTTATCGTGCAGCACCTTGTTGTGCTTCAGGTTATGCAGCAACGACGTCGGCACATAATCCGGGTTGCCGGTCATGAACACCGCCAGCCCCGGCACCCGAATGATCCGCGACTGCGGCAATCGGGCCAGGAACGGAGCCAGCGGCATGCTCGACTGCTTCCAACGCAACAGCAGCACGTCACGCCCCTGTTTCCACGACGTCATCATCCCCGTCAGTGCAATACCCAACACCAGCGGTACCCAGCCACCCTCGACGATTTTCACCGTGTTGGCGCTGAAGAATACCGCGTCCACCAGGAACAGCCCACCGAACACTGAAACGGCGGCGAAGCGCGACCAATGGAACTGCCGACGGAACACCACCATCGCCAGCACCGCCGTGCAGAGGAACGTCCCGGTTACCGCGATGCCATACGCCGAGGCCAGACTGTCCGACGTTTTGAACGCCAGCACCAACAGCACGACGCCGACCGCCAGCGCCGCGTTGATCTGTGGAACATAGATCTGCCCCTCTTCCACGTTCGACGTGTGGCGCACCGTCATCCGCGGCAGGAATCCAAGCTGCATGCATTGCCGAGCCATGGAGAACGCACCGGAAATCACCGCCTGACTGGCGATCACCGTCGCCGCCGTGGCCAGGATCACCATCGGCAGCCGCAGCCACTCCGGCCCCAGCAGGAAGAACGGGTTTTCGATTGCCGCGGGGTCGCGGATCATTAGCGCCCCCTGGCCGAAATAGTTCAGGATCAGGCAGGGCAGCACAAAGCTCAGCCAGACGATCTTGATCGGCTTGGCGCCGAAATGCCCCATGTCGGCGTATAGCGCCTCGGCCCCGGTCACGCACAGCACGACGGCGCCCAGCACGAAGAATGCCATGCCCTTGTATTGGATGCACAACGCGATCGCGTAGGTGGGGGAGATTGCAAGCAGGACATACGGATGTGGCACGATCTCCACCAGCCCTGTCAGGCCGATGATGAAAAACCACACAACCATGATGGGGCCAAACACCCGTCCGACGCTGCCGGTGCCTTTATACTGCATGGCAAACAGCGCCAGGATCACCGCGATGCTGATCGGCAGCACGTAGAATTTCAGCGTGGGCGCCGAAACCTCCAGCCCCTCCACCGCCGACAGCACCGAGATCGCGGGCGTGATCACGCCATCGCCGAAGAACAGGCAGGCTCCGGCGATGCCGACCAGGGCAATGGCGCTCTTCGCGCCCTGGCCGATGGACACGCGCTGCGCCAGAGCCATAAGCGCCAGGATACCGCCCTCCCCCCGGTTGTCGGCGCGCATCACCAGGAAGACGTATTTCAGCGTCACGATGATGATCAGCGACCAGAAAATCAGTGACAGCACGCCCATGATCTCGACCTGCGTCGTCTTCTCGGCGCCAAACAACTGCAGGCTCGCCTTGAAGGCATACAACGGGCTGGTGCCGATATCGCCATAGACGATACCCAGCACGCCCATCAACATACCAAAGGTCGGCTTGGACGTGCCGCGTTCCCCAGGTTCCCGATCGTGGCTCAAATGGATGACCTCATGATGTGCGGTTCGGCCGCGACGCGTTCTTCAAGGCCCGAACCATGACCCGTTCCTCGGGCGCGGCGTCCCTTACCCTGGCACCCGGATTGGAGCAAGCAAACGCTGGCGCGCGGCAGGACCGCGTGGGCGAGGGGTCAGGCCCAAGGTCGGTCAGACGGGGAACTGAGCGGCGAATTCCGCCCATTCACGGCGGTTCAGGCCGCTATTTTCCTGTGTAACCGCCTCGCCGCCCAGCATCCGCTTCACCACCGCCACCATTTGCGCCGACAGGGTGACCGCGCCCAGCCGGTAGTCGCGGA
>JAYUEJ010000118.1:0-7089 GCA_043739265.1 Rhodopila sp.
GGTGCTACCGGCTTTGTCGGCTCCGCGGTGGCGCGCACGCTGGCGGCACGCGGCCACGATTTGCGCCTGCTGACGCGTCGGGCGAGCGATCGCCGCAATCTGGCCGGTCTGGATGCGGAGATCGTGACCGGTGACCTGACCGATCCGGACTCATTGGCTCGCGCCGCCGCCGGTTGCCGGTATGTCGTGCATGTTGCCGCCGATTACCGCTTCTGGGTGCCCGATCCGGACGCCATGCTGCGCGCCAACGTCGATGGCGCCGTGGCGATGGTGCGCGCCGCCGCCCGGGCCGGCGCCGAACGGATCGTGCATTGCAGTTCGGTTGCCGCGCTGGGCCAGATCGGCGACGGCTCGCCGGCCGATGAGACGACACCGGCCAACGAGTCGGATTTCGTCGGCATCTACAAGCGATCCAAATACCTGGCCGAGAACGCCGTACTGGACCTTGCCCGGCGGGATGGATTGCCGGTGGTCGTGGTCAATCCGGCCGCCCCGGTGGGACCGCGCGATATCAAGCCGACCCCGACCGGCAAGATGATCCGCGACGCCGCGGCCGGACGCGTGCCGGCCTATATCGATACCGGGATCAATATCGTTCACGTCGATGACGTCGCTGAAGGCCACGTCCTGGCGCTGGAAAAGGGCCGGGTGGGGGAGCGCTACATCCTGGGTGGCGAGGACATGCTGCTGAAGGACATTTTGGCCCTTGTCGCCGATGTGGTGCATCGCCGGCCGCCGTCCATCTGCTTGCCGGAAGCGGTCGTCTGGCCGGTGGCGTTCCTGATGGAGAAGCTGGCGAAGGTCACCGGGCTGGTGCCGATGATGACCAGGGACCATCTGAAAATGGCTCGGAAAAAGATGTTTTACTCCTCGGCCAAGGCGAGGACGGAGCTGGGATACAATCCGCGGCCCGTGCGCCTGGCGGTCGAGGACGCTGTCGCATGGTTTCGGGCGAACGGGATGCTGGCGGGATGACCGGACTGGCGGTGCTGGCGCTGGGGCTGTGGATGTATTTGCTGTTCGCGCGCGGCAGGTTCTGGCAGGCGGGTCCCGTGCTGGCGGTCGGCTACCCGCTTACGGCCCCTTTGGTTGCGATCGTCGTGCCCGCGCGTGACGAGGCTCCGGTGATCGAGGCCACCTTGCGGTCACTGCTGGCGCAAGATTACGCCGGCCGGTTCCGGGTGATTCTGATCGACGACACCAGTAGCGACGGGACCGGCGACATTGCTCGCGGGATCGATGATGCGCGTCTGACCGTGATAACCGGAGCTCCGCGTTCGGCGGGATGGAGCGGCAAGCTATGGGCCGTGTCACAGGGCGTGGCCGAATCCGGCGACGCCGATCTGGTGTTGCTCACGGACGCCGATATCGTGCATGACACCGCGCATGTTTCCGCCCTCGTTTCAAAATTAGAGCGATACGATCTTGATCTGGTCTCAGAAATGGTCAAACTGAACTGTGAGAGTTGGGCGGAGCGGGCGTTGGTGCCGGCCTTCGTTTTCTTCTTTCAGTTGCTTTATCCATTCGACTGGGTCAACGACGGGTTGAAAGCCACCGCCGCGGCGGCGGGTGGAACGATCTTGATCCGGCGCCGGGCGTTGCGGCGGATTGGCGGCATTGAGAGCGTAAGAGGGGCGTTGATCGACGATGTCGCACTGGCGGCGGCAGTGAAACGGGGCGGACGAATCTGGCTGGGTCATTCGGATCTGGCACGGTCGGTACGGCCGTATCCGGCGGTATCCGACATCTGGCGCATGATCGCGCGCACCGCGTTCGTGCAGCTTCGCTATTCGGCATTGCTGCTGGCGGCGACCACTCTCGGCATGGTTGTGACCTGGCTGCTGCCGCCGGCGCTTGCCCTGTTCGGGCATGGCGCGGCGCGCTGGTGCGGCCTGGCCGCCTGGCTCATGCTCTCGGCATCGTATCTGCCAACCTTGCGCAGGTTCGAACGCTCCCTGCTTTGGGCACTTTTCCTGCCTTTGATCGCAGGCTTCTATATGGCGGCGACGATCGGATCGGCTGCAAACCATTATCGCGGCCGTGGCGTTACCTGGAAAGGCCGCTCCTATCAGGGACTCGCCGGATGAGCCCATCCGACGATGCCGCCGCGGAGAATGTCGAGGTCTGGTCCGGAAAAAGCCGGACGGACGAGAATTTCCCCGTCGGGTCCCGGCTTATCGCGCGCAAGCATCGTGATCCGATCCACCGGTTTTATACCTTCGCGCGCAACGCCGATGACATCGCTGATTCGCCTGCCTTGTCGTCCGAGGAAAAACTGGCGCGCCTCGGCGTCATGGAAGATGTCCTGCTCGGCCGCCGAACGACGGGTTCTCCCAGTGCCGCGGCGCTGCGGGTGAGTCTGGCGCGAACCGGTGTCACGTCGAAACATGCGACCGATCTGCTGGTGGCGTTTCGCCAGGATTCGGTCAAATCCCGATATGCGACGATCGACGAGCTGTATCACTACTGTCACTATTCGGCGGTGCCTGTCGGACGCTACGTGCTGGATCTGCATGGCGAACATCATGAATGTCACTCTCCGTCCGATGCGTTGTGCCTATCGCTGCAAATTTTGAATCATATGCAGGATTGCGCGAAGGATCTGGTGGAGCTCGACCGCTGTTATCTGCCGCGGGCGCTGCTCGATCATTTTGGCGCCGGGGTCGATGATCTGCGGCTGTCGGCTGAAACGCCGGCGCTGCGGCGGGTGTTTATTACATTGCTGGACCGCATCGACAGGATGAACCACGCGGCATCGGAGTTACCGGAGATCGTCCGCGACCGGCGACTTCGAGTCGAAGTCGGCATTATCCTTGGACTTTCAAAACGTCTGGCCCGCCGGCTGGCGCATAACGATCCGATTTCGCATCGTGTAAAGCTTGGCAAGCGGGATGCGGTGTTCAGCGCCCTCGCGTCGGTCTTCTACCTGGTATGAGGGGGCGTGCGGATATCAGGGCGCGCCCGGCGCCGCTGGGTGTTGAACAGGCGGATCTGGATGCGGTCGAAGCGATCGTGCGTGCGGCGGGGACGTCGTTTTACCATGGCATGCGCGTGCTGCCGCCGGATCGGCGCCACGCGATGTATGCGATCTATGCGTTTTGCCGGATCGTTGACGACATCGCCGACGAATCCGGATCGTTGCAACAGAAACGTTCTGGCCTTGCTGCGTGGCGGAACAATATCGCGGAATTGTATCACGGACGAACCGAAGGTCCGGTGACGCGCGTGCTGGCTGCCGCGGTGCCACGGTTTCAGTTGCGGGCCGAGGATTTCATCGCCGTCATCGACGGGATGCAGACCGATGCGGAAACCGTCGTGTTGGCGCCGGATTTGGCGACGCTCGATCTTTATTGCGATCGGGTTGCGTCGGCGGTTGGACGTTTGTCCGTGCGGGCGTTTGGCGATTGCTCCCCGGCGGCCGATCTGGTGGCCTATGCGCTCGGCCGAGCGTTACAGTTGACAAATATTTTGCGGGATATTCAGGAGGATGCGGAGCGGGGGCGGATTTATCTGCCGCTGGAGTATCTGCGCGACGCCGGCGTTGCGGCCGATCCGGTCGCGATGCTGACCGCCCCCGGGTTGGGGGTGGTGTGTGACCGGCTGGCGACCCTCGCGCATGGGTATTTTCGTCAGGCCCGCGACTCGATGGATCAATGCGACCGGACAGCGATGAAACCGGCCAGGTTGATGGCTGCGACGTACGACTCGATCCTCTCGGGGCTGGAACGGCGGGGCTGGAAGCGTCTGGGTGACCGGGTCAGTCTGCCGAAATGGAAAAAACTGTGGCTGGCGTGCCGCTATGGGCTATTTTAACGCGGCGATCACGTTTCCGCGCTGGATTTTACTTGCTTTTACCCGAGGTGACGTTGCATAATGATAGCAGTCGATTAGGGTAAATACCTCACCTCGACTGTTAACCTTCTTTTTGCCCTCTTTTCCCCCGGAGCATACGCTCGTGATTACCTCGTTCAAACGCCTGATCGTTGCGCTGGCATTCATCATGCCGGCCGCCGCCCTGGTTTCGTCACCGGTCATGGCCGCGAGCCACACCAAGGCGAAGCACCATCACCACACGCCGGTCCACAAGGCCCACGCCAAGAAGACCGCCTAACGGATTGACTGCCGCGCACCTCTCCCGTCCGCGGGAGAGGTCGCTTCTATTTAAAATTAGCCTCCAGCAACGTCCTCAGCCCGGCCAAAATCATCGCCGGTGACGGCGGGCATCCGCTGATCGTCAAATCGACAGGCACGGCCAGGCCGGTTCCTCCCAGAACCGCATAGCTGCCCTTGAAGACGCCGCCATCGACGGCGCAATCACCCAACGCAACGACCCATTTCGGCTCCGGTGTGGCGTCCCACGCCCGTTCCAGGGCGATTCGCAGATTCCGGGTCAACGGGCCAGTCACCAGCAAGACGTCGGCGTGACGCGGGCTTTCCACGAAGCGAAGGCCGAAACGCTCCAGATCGTATAGAACGTTACTCAGCGCGCGCAGCTCCAGTTCGCAGCCGTTGCAGCTTCCGGTGTTAACGTGGCGGATCGCCAGACTGCGTCCCAGGCGGGTTTGCGCGGCGGCTTCCAGCCGAGCGCGGAGCGACTCGGTGGTCTGTGCATCGACAGGGTCGGCCGGGTCCGGCCGCTTGGGTGATGTGATCATAAATCCATTCCGGATGCTGGCAGGGCAAGCGAGGCGCGAATCAGGTCGATATCCTCCACGGACGCGTTTTCCAGCACGCGTTCGGCCAGATTCCACAACGCCCAGCCGGGGTCGCGCGGGAACACGGCGGCGATTTGCCCGTGATCGAGACGCAGCCAATGCCATACATCGCCACGGATCGATTCGGCACACGCGATGGCTTCGCCACTGACCAGCGGCAGCGCCACGGTAACCGGTCCTGGCGGTAACAGATCGAGCGCCGCGCCGATCAGCCGCAGGCTTTCCTCGATCTCAAAAATCCGTATGTACTGTCTGGCAGCGGCATCACCGTCGGGACGCACGGCGACGCGCGGAGCGAGCGATCCGTACCCCGAAACAAATGCCATCCGCGCATCAAATGAATACCCGGATGCTCGGCCTACGACTCCGCCGACCCCCAGGGAGGCTGCGAAAGTCCCGCCGATGCGTCCCAGTCCAACCAGCCGGGACGCCATTGCGGGCGCATCGTGAAGGCGGCGGATGCCGGACAGATGCGACGCGATATCGCCCAAGGCGCGCAGGATCACTTGCGGGCCGCCTTGGGCGATATCGACGGCGACACCGCCGGGGATGACGCAGTCCATCATCAGCCGGTGGCCGAACGCGGCGTCCGAGGCGCGCAGCAGGGTTTCCCGCAGCAAGCCGCAGCGTGTGCGCAACGGTTCGGCGTACGCCAGGCGGGCGACCTCGGCGAGATTGTCGAGATGCCCCGCGATTCGCTCGATCTCCATCATAATGATGCGAAGCCCCTCCGCTCGGGGGGGCGCCTGGACCTCCATCGCGGCTTCGGCGGCCCGGGCGAAGGCCAGCGAGTGGGCGATGGTGGAGTCGGCGGACAGGCGGGCGACGAAGCGGGCGGCGGCGCGGGGCGATTTGCCTCGCATCAGGGCCAGGGTGCCTTTGTGAGTAAAACCGAGCCGAACCTCGGCGTGCAGGATGGTGGGGCCGTTGAGGGTGAGGCGCAGATGCGCGGCCTCGTCGCACAGGCCCCAGATGGGACCCAGCGGCAGGACCATGACATCGTCCGGTTCGGCGGTGTCGGGCATCGCGGGTCGGACGGGTGGTTCCGGGCGTGTGGCCATCGGGTGCGATTGCAGCCAGTGGCCGTGGTCCAGCCAGGGGCGCAGGTCCGTCGCGCCGATGGCGAGGTGCCCCCACAGGTCATGGATCATGCGTTCGAACCAGGCGGCGGCGGGCAGGAATGGCGATAAGGCCGGATAGCAGCCGGCTTCGAGCGGTGTCGAAACCGCCACGATCGACAGTGCCGCCGGGTCGAGGAACAGCGCATGGGCCTGGATGGTGTCGGCCCAATGGGCGAGTAAAACCCGGGCTTCGGCGGCGGCGGCCTGCGCCAGGGCAGTCCATTCCTGATGATGCAGGATATAGCGCAACCACGGGCGGCAAAGTTCGGCTGGGGCGGCGCGGATGATGTCGTCCACGGTGGTCATGAACGACCGGCCGTGATGATATGCCACCAGTGTGACAGGCCATTCGGCACGCAATAGCCGACCAGGAGGGCAAGCACCAACGGCACCCAGGCGATGGATCGTAGCGACGAAAGGGACATATCCGGCAAGCGGCGGGGGAGACTGGCCGACAGGATCGGGATCGCCGCCAGCCCCAGCGGCAGCAGCAGCCAGGGATCGTGGCCGGTGATGGTCAATGCGACCAGCACCAGGGCGGGAAATACGCCCAACGGAGGAACTCCCCCGAGGCCGGCGAGCGCCAGCGCGGCGACAGGTCCCCCGGTGAACCGAACCGCGGAACGGGTCAGAATCATCAGGATCAGCAGGACCAGGGCGGCGAAGCGTCCGTCGGGGCGGCCCATGCAGATGGCGAGCGCGGCGATGCTGGCCTGACTGAGTAGCAGCAGGGTCGCGCGGTCGCCGCTGATCGGCATGCCGGTATCAGGATTTGCCGTGGTTCGGGATACCCTGGCCATGGGGCCTGACATCAGGGGGCTGGGGCGCACATTTGGTTTTATCGCATGGCCGGGATTGGTCCAGCCTTCCAGCACCTGCTGCGGCGGGTCGGTCAAGATCGATGTCCCTCCCGCCGATCCTGGCCACGACACAGGGATAACAGGCGTCGCCCACTCAGCCACGTCAGCCCCGATGCGCCGGCCCCGCGCGGTCAGGATTATGGCGCAACTCAGCAACGCGATCAGGGCGATGCCCACGCCCAGCGGCGCGGCGGCCGGCGGCCAGGGTTCCGGGATCGCGAGCCGCAGCAGCAGGATGACCGATACCACGGCGAGATCGGGCACCACCGCCGCGATCGTCACCAAGCCGGCGAAGAGGCTGAGATAGCCGACGATCGATGGGGTTTCCGCTATCAGCAGCAGGCCGAACAAGACGGTGCCGGCGCCGAGGCTCGCCAGGATCGCCCGGTCCCA
>JAYUEJ010000119.1:0-2344 GCA_043739265.1 Rhodopila sp.
GGCCTGTCCGGCGATGCCGCCGGCCGCCAGATTGTCAGCCGTGAACAGCGGCGCCTCGCCGACGGGATAATTGATGGCGAAGACCGGGATACCGGCCGCCGCCATTCTGCGCGCGATCTCCGGGTTGGCGGACGTTTCTGCATTGTATTCGATCAGCAAATCGACTTTTTGGCTGATCGCCTCAACCGCGTTCGAAACGGCTGTCTCGGCGTCCGCGGCATTGTCGTAGTAGATCATTTCGACGGGCAGAGTGCGGGACGCCAGTTCGAAGCCGCGGCGCACGTCGAAGCCGGTGAAGCCCAGACCTTCTATCCGAACGCCCGGGGTTTCATTGATATTGGCGAACGCGATGCGATACGGCGCGTTGGCCGCACGGATCGCGTTCGGAACGAGCGCGGCGCCGGCGATACCGGCAAGAAAATGCCGGCGCCCCGGATGGGACGCCGGCATGTCCGGACGATCGCGGGAGATCAGCGGATCGCCTCGGGGGCGACGAAGGTGCCCGTCAGGCCCACTGCCTTCGGCACTGTCAGCGAGAGGAAGAACGTCGCGCGACCAGTCTTTTGCGCCTCGGCGGCGATCAGATCGGTACGTGCGTTCTCGATGATGTGAATCCCGTTGTTGGTGAGCAGAGTGACATGAACCGGAAAGGCCTCCTCTGGATCTTCGGAGGGAATGACTTCGACCGCGAAATTATCAGATGCGACAAGGACGACTTTCTGTGCGGCGAGCCAGGCGCCGGCGGCCTTACCGATACCGGGTTCCGAGGCGTTATAGGTCGCGTTCTGGGCGGGGAACTGGAGGAAAAGGTCTTCCCAACCGGTGTGGATGAACACCGCATCGCCTTCGCGCAAGGTGACATTATAGAGCTTCAGCCCGGCCTGCAGATCGGTCTCGGTGATCACGGTGCCGCCCTCCAGGCAATCGCCCTTGCAGTTAGGATTTTTCTTGAGTTTACCGGCTTCCTTAAACACCCGAACCATATCCAGGATCACGCCCCGTGTGGCGAATGGCTTGAGGTTTTCGATACCCAGCTTTTTCAGGTAGTTCTGGGTGACGAACTTACCCATTGGCGTTTGGTTGTAGTAGCAGTCCTTGATGCCGATATGGCCCAATCCGTCGAGGTGCGTGCCGACATGGCTTTGGCTGAGATAGGTGTCTTCCATGTAGGTCAGTTTGTTTTTGCCGAATTCGGCGCCTGGTACCAGTGATGACGTGGTCAGGATTGTCTTTTCGAACCGGGTGCCGAACAGCGGTACGCCGTCCACCAGCACATTCCATAACGGAATGACGACTCCGGACTGAATTTCGCTCGCGGCGGCCTTGGTCACCGCTGGGGTGATGCGATTGGTCGCGCCAATCTGATCGTCGGCACCGAATGGCGACGGCTGAACGAGCGTCTTGCAGTCGCTCTGGGCGAAGGCCGCTCCGGCAGCGCCGATCGTGACCAAGGCAGCCAATGCCGTCTGGGCAGCAAGTGCTTTGAATTTCATGGCGTTTTTCCCCCTCTTACTTATTGAGCGATCGCTACAGCCTTTAATTTGTAGCACCCGATGTCGAAAGATCAAGACAATACCTGTAGCCGATGCGTGGACAGAAGCCAACTGCCGCCCCCGCCCCTGGCTCCATCCCGCCCTGGCTCCATAGGGACGAGAAAATGGCGGTCCCGCGTTTTACCGGCCCAAGGTCGGCATCGTGAACTCCGGTCCCCGCCGCGTCCCCGCCGTCCAGCGTTGGGTGATCGCCTTATAGCGCGTGTAGAACCGCACACCTTCCTCCCCGTAGATATGGTGATCCCCGAACAGCGAGTTCTTCCACCCGCCGAATGAATGGAACGCCATCGGCACCGGGATCGGAATATTGATCCCCACCATGCCGATTTGGACCGCCTGGGCGAAATCGCGCGCCACGCCGCCATCGTTGGTGAACAGCGCGACGCCATTGCCATACTCATGCGCGTTGATCAGCCGCGTCGCCGTCGCGACATCCGGCGCCCGCACCACCGCCAGCACCGGCCCGAAGATTTCTTCCTTATAGATTCGCATCTCCGGCGTAACGTTGTCGAACAGACAGCCGCCCAGGAAGAATCCGTTCTCATAACCTTGCAGCTTCAGGCCGCGGCCATCGACGACCAGGTCGGCGCCCTCACGCACGCCCAAATCGATGTAGCCCCGCACCTTCTCCATATGCTCGCGGGTGACCAGCGGCCCCATCTCGGCCTCGGGATCGACGCCTGGGGCGACTTTCAGCGCGCGAACCCTGGGTGCGAGCTTCGCCATCAGCGCATCCCCGGCCGATCCGACCGTTACGGCCACGGACACCGCCATGCAGCGTTCACCGGCAG
>JAYUEJ010000120.1:0-7074 GCA_043739265.1 Rhodopila sp.
GCGATAATTTCATCCAGTCGGGCGCGGCGTCGAAATGCCAGAAGATATCGTGTCCGTCCCAAATCAATTGCAAATCCATGGGCGAGAATATCCACCAGCCGTATCCGGCGGCGCTGGTGACGGCATCGCAGTAGCGGAACGCACGCGTTGGCAACGTTCCGGCAGCGGCGCGGTCAGCGCGCTGTGGCGGTCGGGCGCTGTCGATCAACCGGTGAAACTTTAGCCGCGGTGAAGTATTCAGCATGGCGGCGGTGTTTCCGGCTGGTTATATTTTCGAAGCAGACCGTTCCGGCACCGTATATGGAACCGGAACGGTTTGACTTCGTCTTACTGCGTGACGGGAAGGCGGCATGCCGCGCCAAAACTGATACGCCCGGTATCATTGACGCTGGGCGCCGGACGCGGCAGGGCCGTTGGTGCGTGCTGCCCGGCGGACGCTGGCGCGGCCGCTGTTTCCGGGCGGGGAAGATCGTCATTGCCAGCGACCAGATTGAAATTCGAAACGAAGATGGGAGTTGTCATCGAACTTTCCTTTGCTAAGCGACAAAAACTAAATACCGGCGGTGGTTTCATCTGGCAATCAAAAATTCACGATTCCGTGACAACATTTTTGTTTCATATAAATACCAAATATTGTATCGTAACAAATTGAAGCATTCCGGTTGGACGGTTTGGGGCGATTTCCGGGCGCCGGTCCGGGGCGTCGAAACATCCGAATCTACCGCGGATGAACACTGAAGAGGGCAGGTTGGGCGCTCATTCGGCGTCAGCATTTCAAGGGTGGTGGTGACAGGCCGATCCCGCGGTCGCCCTATCCGAAACCGGCGGCCGTGCAAATGCGATTGCCTGGTATCGGTAGCGTCACTGCGCCGGTTGCGCGCGCCGGAATACCATCAGCGGGATCAGGAAGAACACCAGTGCCGTTGCCGTCGCCGACACGATGATCAGCGGTGCCAGTTGCTCGTTGAAAACGTGCTGATAAAGCACTGATCCCATTGTGTCGGCGAGTGGATTGGTCAGGTTGACGATCGACATCATGCCGGCGAAGGCGAAGCCCTCGGCGCCCTCGGGGCACGACTCGGCGGCCAGGGACATGGTGGCGATCATCGCGATCATGCTGGTGATCCCGCTGAACACCCAGATCACCACGGCGGAGGTTGGGCTGCTCAACGCCAGGCAGGACAGGGTGCTGAGCACGCCGCCCACGATGCTCAGCCGCAGCAGGGCCGGGCGGCTGATGCGGTGCAGGCGCCAGCGATACAGCAGGCCGCCGGCGATCCAGCCGGCGGAGCCGATCGCCGACAGGATGCCGATGAAGCCCTGGGAGAAGCCCAGCCGGTCGCTCATGTGGAAATATAACGGCGTGCCGAAATGCGGACTGAAATAATACAGAAACAGAAAGCCGGCGACGAATGCCAGGTTGCGGCTGCGGAACACCGCGAGCAACGCGTTCAGGCGTTCGCGCAGGGCGGCCAGATCGATGCCGGCTCGGGGTTCCTGGACCAGCCAGACTCCGGCGATGATGGCGAGCGGGGCGACGGCGGCCATGGAGGCGGCGGCGTGCAGGGCGCCGATGGGCGACGTGACCTCTATCAGGTATCCGGCGATCAGCACGGAAATCATCTGGGCGATGTTGTACCAGAGCCATTGCTGATTGACGAAGCGGGCGCTGGCGTTGGTTCTCTGGCCGGTTTCGACCAGCAGCGCGCCGCAGAGCGTGCTGGAGGCGGCCATGGCAATCGCGGTTACCGTCAGCGCCGATATCATCGACGCGGTGGTGTCGATGGTCGCGACCGCGGCGAAGGCCAGGAACGCGGCGATGTTCGCCAGCACCAGATACGGCCGTCTGCGGTAGCCGAACAGCGGCACGAAGTCGGAGATGGCGCCCCACAGGGGTTTGATGATCCAGGGCAGGTCGAGGATCGCGAGGGAGGCGCTGATCGTCGTCGGATCCCAGTGCAGGGTCACTTTCAGCCAATTCGACAGCGGTTGCCACAGGATGCCCGATTTGGCCTGGCCGATCCCCTCCACCGCATAGACGATGGCGAAGAACCACATGGTGCGGTTGATGGTTGGGTCAGATCGCATGGGGCATTGTGCGGGACGCGGCGGTTGGCCTCAAGCGGGGGTGGGTTGTGTTGCGGCATCTTGCGTCCTGTCCGGGGTCGGTTGCGCGGATCGTGACTTTCCCGCGTCCCGGTTTCCCCCCTGTGGCCGATTAGCACCGCCATCGAACCGTCGGCCTGTTCGCCAGGCCCAACGCCGCCGGGGCGGTTTCATCTTCCGATCGGCACTCGTATATATATGGGTCTTATAGCGCAGCCTGCTGCCCACCTTCCGCGGCCTTTTCAGCGAGCATACCCACACGATGAAGCATTGGCGGATCGAGGATGTAGCCTGGGACCAGTTCGATCCCGAGGCCGTTGACCACGCGCTGGTGCCATTGGTGAAGGCGGCGGCGATGGTGGAGCGCAATGGCCGCGACTATGCGCTGTATCTCAACGGTGTGTTCCGTGACGACCCCGACTTTCGCAAGGCCGCCGACAACTGGGCCGACGAAGAGGTCCAGCACGGCGACGCCCTGGCGAAATGGGCCATATTGGCCGATCCGGGTTGGGATTTCCCGGCTGCATTCGCCCGATATCGCGCCGGTTACTCGGTCAAAACCGACGCCGACGCGTCGATCCGGGGATCCCGCACCGGCGAGCTGATCGCCCGCTGCATGGTCGAAACCGGCACCTCCAGCTACTACACCGCACTGGCCGACGCGACGTCCGAGCCGGTGCTGAAGCAGGTGTGCAAGCTGATCGCCGCCGACGAATATCGGCACTTCAAGCTGTTTTACGACCATATGCGGCGGTATTTGGCGCGTGAGAACCTCGGTTTGGTGACGCGGCTGCGCATCGCGCTGGGTCGCATTGGCGAATCGGAGGATGACGAACTGGCCTACGCCTACCACTGCGGCAATGAGCCGGAGTCGCAGGCCTATCGGCACACCCACTGCACCGCCGCCTATATGGCCAGTGCGATCGGGTTTTACCGCTATCGCCACATCGAACGCGGCACGGGCATGATCCTGAAATCCGTCGGCCTGCCACCGCGCGGACGGCTTTCGGCTGGCGCGACAACCGTGGCTAGGCGGCTGCTGCAGTGGCGGCAGCGGCGGTTCGTGCGGCAATTGGCGGCCTGATCACTGCGATCAGATTGTGACGATGGGCGTGTGGTGAATAAGCGGCGGATCGGCGGCCTATTGGTCACTCAGACGATGCCGCGCGTCGTTGCGGCCTATGCAACAACCGCCAACTGTTCCCGCCGCAACTGCACCGCCAGCTCGTCCAGCGCCTTGCCCATCCGCGTCAGCATCTCGTCGATATCCTCGATCGAAATGACCAGCGGTGGGCTGAAACACAGTGAATCGTTCAGCGCCGACCGGGCGATCACGCCGTTTTCTTCGCACAGTTTGGTCATCCGAGGACCCACTTTGGCTTTGGGGTCGAAGTTCGTCCTTGTGGCCTTGTCGGCGACCAGCTCAACCGCGCCGATCAGGCCGGTGCCGCGCACCTCGCCCACCAGGGGGTGATCGGCGAAGCGGCGCCGCAGTTCCGCCTGCAAGTGCGGCCCGACGACGGCGACATGGCCGCCGATGTCCGTATCGTCATAGATTTTCAGCGTCTCGATCGCGACGGCGGCGGCGACGGGATGACCGGAATAGGTGAACCCGTGTCCAAAGGTGCCGATGGCATGGCTTTCTTTCGCCAGCGCCTGGAACACCTGTTCGTTGACCATCACCGCGCTGATCGGCATGTACGATGCCGACAGCGCCTTCGCGCACACCAGGATGTCGGGCACGATATCCAGCGTTTGGCTGCCCCAATACGCGCCGGTGCGCCAGAAGCCGCAGATGACTTCATCGGCGACCAGCAGCACGTCGTATTTGCGCAGCACCGCCTGAATTTTGGGGAAGTAGCCGCGCGGCGGCAGGATCACGCCGCCGGCGCCCATGATCGGTTCCGCCCACATCGCGGCGACGGTGTCCGGCCCCTCGGCCAGGATCATCTTTTCCAGCTCGTCGGCGCAGCGTGTCGCGAATTCGTCCTCGGATTCGCCGGGCAGGGCGCCGTGGTAGAAATGTGGCGTCATGGTGTGGAGGAATCCCGGCAGCGGCACGTCGAAGCTGCGGTGATTGGCCGGCAATCCGGTGAGCGAGGCCGCCCCGATGGTGATGCCGTGGTAGCCTTTCAGGCGGCCGATGATCTTCTTTTTCGTTGGGCGGCCGAGTGCGTTGTTGAGATACCAGACCATCTTGATGGCGGAGTCGTTGGCCTCGGAGCCGGAATTGGCGAAGAACACCTTGCTCATGGGCACCGGTGCGCGGGCGATCAGCATCTCCGCCAGATCGATCATCGGTTCGTGCGATTTGGCGGTGAAGGCGTGGTAGAACGGCAGTTTGCGCATTTGGGTAACGGCGGCCTGCACCAGGCGTTCGTTATCGAAACCGAGCGCCGCGCACCACAGGCCGGCGACGGATTCGATGTATTCCTTGCCGGATTCATCCCACACCCGGACTCCCTTGCCGCGCGTGATGACGACCGGTCCGGCCTGCTGGTGGGCTTCGAGGTCGGTGTAAGGATGCAGCACGTTGGCGATGTCGCGGGCGGCGGCGGAGTTTGCGCCGAACGGCGGGGGCGGTGCCATGGGGAAGACTCCTGCTGGTGTGTGACGGGTAGTCTAGACCGTTCGCGGATGCGGGGAAACAGGCGGTTGAACGGCGGTTGGTAATAACTTAGGTGGAACAGGTATTACCAATAAGTGTGTCTTGAACGCTGTTACCGTCAACGGTCAGGTTACGATCCCCGGGGCTGTCCGCGATACGTTGGACATTCGCCCCGGCCGTCCGGTCGAGTGCGTCATGAACGACACTGGCCAGATCGTTCTGCGCGAGGCGGGCGTCAACGATCCTGCCCCGCACCCGTTCGACCGGCTTGTCGGCGGAATTGGTCCCGGCATGACCACCGGTGAATTCATACCGCACTTGGAGATATACTGATTCGTTTGTAATATGTAAGGATATATTAATCACAAATCCAGGGCGATCGGGTGAATAACCAAAGGAGCAACGCCAAGTCGCGAAGACGCGAAAAAGGACCGCCAAGATGCCAGGTGGAATACATATTGGCGGTTCGGATTGCTAATCGTAACCGAAAGCGCCGGGCATTGCAAACACAAGCACGGTGTCTTGGCGGTTCTTAGGCGCCCGCGCGCCTTGGCGTTGTCCTTTTTTGTATTCACCCGACTGCCCTGGTCACAAATCTATCAGACGCCTACACTGTTATTGTCGAATATCGGCGTCACCCCCATGCAACCAGGCGGGCTTGTCAGCTTCGGTCTGCGATCGAACGGCGCGACAATCATTTTCGAAGACGGGACGATCAGGCTCCATGCGCCTCGATCTTGCCGGCCTTGATCGCTGCCAGGAACACGAGCCAATCGGCCCTGGCCCGGGTGGCATAGGCCAGGGCGAACGAAGCGATCGCGGCATCGAATGCCGATCCGGTGCCGATATATCCGGCGATCTTGGCCGGGTCGCCGGATCTTGCGTGGGCGCGAGCGAGCGTTACGCCGCACAGGGTCGCGTGATACGGCAGTGCGCCTTCGGCGAGGTCGGCACCGATCACCGCCAGGCGGCTATCTTTCAATTGCCGGATGTAGCACTGCTGATCGTCCCGGCGATGTTCCGTCCAACCCAGGAACATGTCCGGCACCGTCTGCATAATCCGCTGCCCGACCACCACGCGCTGCCCCTGGTTCGCATACACGCTGGGTCCCGCATACGGCGCCAGCACCGATGTTTGGGCTTCCTTGAGTTGCAGCAGCAGGGTTTGATCGTCTTTAGTAACGAACAGGCCAATGGCGCAGAATGTGCCGACGCTGCCGACGCCGACCACCTTGAAGGCGACATCGGCCAGTTCGTAACGATCCAGCAGGATGCGGCGGTCTTCCGGCAGCGACTGCTTGTAGGATTCGAAGGCGGTTCGGGCGACGATTTCATGCGTGTCGTCGCGTTGTCCCGACAGCGGAAAGATCAGCGGCGGCTTTTCCTTGATGCGCCACTGACCTTTGGTCCGCTCGATCAGTTTGGGATAGCCGGCATGGCCGGCGTCGGTCGCGGTGCTCAGACGTTTCAGTTCCCGCTCGCGCAGCCTTGCGTCGGTAATCCCCCCCAGCACATCGGCCACATCGACGCGGGACCGCCAGGACGCCAGCGGGTCCAGCCTCGCCAGTTCCTGCATGTGCCGCCGGTAAGCCTGCACCACCGCGCCCGCCAAAAACCGCGCGGCCTTGTCGCCGAGGTTGCGGGACTGCGCATCCACCACGAAGCTGGCGGCGAGGCGCTTGATGTCCCACTCGAACGGCGCCGGCAGGGTTTCGTCGAAATCGTTGACGTCAAAGACCGGCGTGCCCTCAGGCGAGGCGAAGGTGCCGAAATTCGTCAGATGGCAGTCGCCGCAGGCCTGCACGCGGAGGCCGGTCGCGGCCGTGTCCGCAAGGTCGGCGGCCATGATGGCGGCGCCGCCGCGGAAGAATCCAAAGGCCGAGGCGCGCATGCGGTCGTAACGGATAGGCAACAGGCTGGCGATACGGTGGCGGCCGGACTCGACCAGTATATCGACCGGATCGCGGCGCTTGGGTGAAGGCGCCCAATGGGCATGCAGGCTTCTGGGCATGAGCTTGCGCAGGGCCTGGCCAGCCTGGCTCCGCTCGATCGCGGGTCGTATATCGACCGTATGCATCTGCTCCAGGGGCATTGCGGCGTTTCCAGATGACTTTATTATATCACACCGTGAACCGGCGAAACCGCAAGTGTTAAATTCGCCGATATAACAAGACTTCGGCAATCCACCGGCGGGTCTGTCCTGATACTGTCACATATACCATTCCGGGATCGACAGCCGGATCGCAATCAGCACCGCCGCCGCGACGATGCCGGCGATCACGTCGTCGGCCATGATACCGAAGGCACCGTGCTGGCGGTCGGCCCAGCCGATGGGACCAGGCTTGGTGATGTCGAATATC
>JAYUEJ010000121.1:0-7072 GCA_043739265.1 Rhodopila sp.
TAATGGATTTTCCAAAATTTCCGAGTTACTCACCTCCGTAAAGGCTAAGACAGATAAGTAAAATCAGCAACTTGTCCTCCAGCTTTCTCCCGATGCGCAGGTTATCTTCAGTTGAGGCTCTCAATGTTGCCGATTACGTCACCGACGAAGGCTTTGTGTAACAGGTGCGGGGTATGGACCAATCAACGCGTCGTTCATTGTGAAACGGTCGAGTGGGACGATGAGCTTGGAGAAGGCTGTTTCATCAGCGGCGGTGACGAATATCACCTTTTGCGCTGCCTCGGTTGTAAGAGGGGCAAAAGTGTGGGCAGCGCCTGATTTTCTTCTTGCGCCGATTCGGCGCGGTAGATTCTTTGTACGATGTGCCGCCGCCGCCCACCCTTTCCGCGCTAAGCCGCTCAGAGCTTGAAGCGCTGCTGGTGGAACTGTTCGGCGAAGTTGCTACCCTCAAGCAAGCCGTCGCCGAATTGCGTGAAGAGAACGCCCGTCTGAAAGGTTTGAAGGGCCGCCCTATTATCAAACCGAGCGGCATGGACAAGGCAACAGAGCCGACCAAGTCCGCCAAACAGGACAAGCAGCGGTTCCGGGGCAAGGTAACGCCTCGGGTCAGCATTGACGAGAAGGTGGTCAAGGCCGCGGTCCCGGAAGGGTCTCGCTTCAAGGGCCACGAGCCGTTTCTGGTGCAGGATCTGGTGATTTTGGGGTGTGCGACCTGTTACCAGCGCGAACGCTGGGTCACGCCCGACGGGCGCACGATCCTGGCGCCATTGCCAGAAGGGATCGATGGCCATTTTGGCCCCGAACTGCGCCGCTTCGTGCTGATGCAATATCATCAGGGGCAGTCGACACTGCCCCGGTTGGCGGCGCTGCTACGGTCGGTGGGCGTGTCGATCTCGAAGCGTCAGTTACAACGCCTGTTGACGGACAAGCAGGATGATTTCGTCGCCGAAGCGCGCGACGTTTTGCGTGCCGGGCTGGAAACGTCGCCGTATGTCTCGGTGGACGATACCGGTGCGCGTCATGCGGGCAAGAACGGCTTCTGCACGCAGATCGGTAATGACCGGTTCACCTGGTTCGGCACCCGGTTCTCCAAGAGCCGGCTGAACTTCCTTGACCTGCTGCGCGCCGGCCATACCGATTACGTGCTCAATGACGCGGCCTACTGCTACATGCGCAAGCATGAACTCGCGGCGGCGTCGATCGCCCGCCTGATGGCCGAACCGCAGACCCGCTTCGCCGATCCGGCCGCATGGCTGGCGCATCTCGACCGGCTCGGTTTCACCGCCCTGAGCGTCACGCCCGAGGCCGCTGACCGCTTTGCGGGGCATCGGTTCGCTTCGCGACCCAATCCGGTGCGGGTCGCCACCGAGGGCGCTTTATGGGGCAGCGTTCAATCGCACAAATTCCTCTGCGATGGCGTCGTGCTGAGCGATGACGCAGGGCAATTCAACGTTGGCCGGCATGCGCTATGCTGGGTGCATGCAGAACGGCTGGTGCATAAGCTGGACACGTTTACCGACAAGCACCGAGCCGCTCAGACGCGGGTTCGCGGCCTGATCTGGGACTTCTACGCCAGTCTCAAGGCGTATCGGATCAAACCCAGTCCGCACCGGGCTGTCGCTTTGCGGGCCCGGTTCGACCGCCTCTTCCGCCGTCGCACCGGCTTCGTCACGCTGGATCGCCTGCTGGCGCGGCTGCATGCCAACAAGGCCGAGCTGCTGATGGTGCTGGACCGGCCGGAAATCCCGCTTCACACCAACGGGTCGGAGAATGACATCCGCTGTTATGTCACGCGGCGCAAGGTCAGCGCCGGAACCCGCAGCGATGTTGGCCGTGATTGCCGCGATGCTTTTTTGGGTCTCGCCAAGACCTGCGACAAACTCGGCATCGCGGTCTGGGACTATCTGGGCAGCAGGTTCAAAGTGGTGGGGCACATGGTCGTGCAGCCGCTCGACCATTACGTCAGAGCAAAAATCCGGCCCGCCTGATCGACGGCCGCCGCCCACACTTTTGCCCCTCTTACAGGATTTGGTTTGGTGAACCGGACACTAATGGTATGAAGCGAGTCTATTTGCTCAATGGGCAGGCGTCTTCGGATTCGGGCCGGGCGGCTTCCTCGGCCGGGATGGTGCGGATCAGGTTGTAGTAGTCCCATGGTCCCTTAGACTCCTCCGGCGATTTCACCTGGAACAGATAGAAGTCCCGCATGACGCGGCCGTTGCGGCGAATGTGGACGTTCTTGCTCATGAAATCGTTGATTGTAATGTCGCGGATCTTCGCGGCCACGGCGGGGCCGTCGGTGGTGCCGGCGGCGGCGACGGCCTTCAGATAGTGCGACACGGCGCTGTAAACGCCCGCCTGCACCATCGACGGCTTAGTCCCACGCATGCGTTCGGCGAACCGTTTCGAAAACGCTCGGGTGTCATCGTTCTGGTCCCAATAGAAACTCTCGGTCAGCCGCAGGCCTTGCGCGGTCTGCAAACCCAGGCTGTGGACATCGGTAATGAACACGAGCAGCCCGGCGAGCCGTTGTCCGCTTTTGGCCAGACCGAATTCATAGGCCTGTTTGATGGAGTTGGTGGTATCGGTGGCGCCGTTCGCCAGGCCGATGACTTTCGCGCCCGACGCCTGTGCCTGCACCAGATACGACGAAAAATCGGAATTGTTGACGGGGTGGATCGCCTCGCCCAGCACCTTGCCGCCGTTGGCTTTGACGACCTCCATCGTGTCCTTGGCCAGCGCGTGGCCGAACGCATAGTCGGAGGTCAGGAAGAACCAGGTGTCGCCGCCGCTTTTGACGATTGCCGAACCGGTGCCGCGGGCCAGCGCGACGGTGTCGTATGTCCAGTGGAAACCGAACGGCGAGCACGCCTTGCCGGTTATGTCGGATGAACCGGGGCCGGAATACAGCGCGATCTTCTGGCGCTGCTTGGTGATTTCCTGCACCGCGAGTGCGACCGAGGAGAACGGCATATCGACAATGGCATCGACCCCCTCGGCGTCATACCAGCGTGTGGCGATCGACGAGCCGATATCTGCCTTGTTCTGATGGTCGGCGAAGATAATTTCTATCCGTTTGCCGTTGACGGTGCCGCCCGCGTCCTCGGCTGCCATGCGCGCCGCGATGACCGACCCCTGACCGGACAGATCGGCGTTCATGCCGGTCTGGTCGTTCAGGACGCCGATCTTGACGGTGTCGGGGGAGGCCCGGGTGGCGGCGGAACCCGCCAGGCACAGCATGGCCGACAGCGCGACCCCAAGGTTCATGCGCATCAGAACGTTTCCCTTTGGACGATTTGGACCGCCCGAATTGTGGGCGTTCCAGCGCGGATAGCGGTAATCGGGGCGGTACGCAACCGTGCGGCGGCAGCGTGCGGGGTAATCGGAACCACCCGGTCAGCCGGGCGATGACGGCGGGAGTTATGCGTAGCCGCCCAAAATGAGAACGGCTGGGCGATGAAGGCAGGGTATTGCCGGATGGAATGTTATATTATAACAAAACTACTGCTTTGGTTCTCGCCCTGGGCAGCGTTTGGAAAATATTATGAAACAGACCCGCATTATCTTGGCGGCAGTGATGATGGTGCCGCTTGTCAGTCCCGCCATGGCCGATGATGCGGCGGTTCAAGCAATCCGCCAGGACATCGCGCGCATGCGCCAGGAATATGAGGCACGCATCCAGAAGTTAGAAAGACGACTGACTCAGGCCGAGGCCGCGTCGAACCGGGCCACCTCCGCGGCCGACAAGGCGAAGAAGATCGCCGAGGCCGCGTCGAGCCAGGCTGCCACCGCCGCCGACCAGGCGAAGCAGAGCGCCGAGGCCACCACCGGTCAACCCACCGCCAGGCCTGCCGAGTCCAACAATGCCTTTAATCCAGCGATCGGAGTGGTGCTGGACGGCACCGCCGCCGTGCTGCGCCGTGATCCCGGCGCCTACCAGATACCCGGCTTCGCACCTGGCCCGGATGCCAGACCGGTTGCTCGCGGTTTCGCGCTGGGTGAATCTGAGTTAAATCTGTCGGCCAATATTGACCAGGCACTCTACGGCAATCTGACGGTTTCCTACGCTCGCGATAATACCTTCTCGGTAGAGGAGGCATATATCCAGAGTTCCCAACTGCCAGGTGGCTTTACCCTGAAGGGCGGCCGCTTCTTTTCGAGTATCGGGTATCTCAATGAGCAACACGCCCATACCTGGGATTTCGTTGACGCACCGCTGCCCTATCTCGCCATGCTCAACAGGCAATACGGTGACGACGGTGCTCAGGTCCGCTGGCTGGCGCCGACCAGGATGTTCATCGAACTCGGGGCTGAGGGCTTCCGGGGCGATGCCTATCCCGCCAATGGCGCCGCCAACAAGGGCTTCGGCAGCTACAGTGCTTTCGTCCATATCGGTGACGACATTGGCGAAGGTGGCGAAGGCGGTTCATGGCGGATAGGCGTGTCGGAGCTATGGACACGCGCGGCTGGCCTCCCCTCCGGTGCGGACAAGTTCAGCGGCGACGACCGCCTGACCATCGTTGACGGCGTTTACAAATGGGCTCCGGGCGGCAACTTCGCGGACCGCTACATCAAACTCCAGGGCGAATACTTCTACCGCGCTGAAAAGGGCAGGTTCAACGATCTGGCGGATTCCACCCAGCAGCAGGGCTTCTATGCCCAGGCGGTGTGGCAGTTCATGCCTCAATGGCGGGTGGGTGCTCGCTACGACCGAATTTGGGCCAGCACGCCCAACGCGGCTCTGGCGTTCAGCACATTGGATCCCGGCGGCCATGTCAGCGCGCGCGAAAGTCTGATGATCGACTATTCCACCAGCGAGTTTGGCCGGTTCCGTCTGCAGGGCAACCTTGACCATTCGACCCGCAAGTATGACCCACAATTGATCCTGCAATATACTGTAAGCCTGGGCGCCCATGGGGCTCACGCTTACTGATGGAACGCATCATGAGAAACCGATTAATCGCCGCCGGCCTGCTTCTGCTGCTCATCACCGGCCGGGCGCAGGCCCTTGAGGTGTTCGCCTGCGAACCGGAATGGGCGGCACTGACAGTTGAGATTGGCGGTAACGCCGTAGATGTCTTCACCGCCACCACAGCGCGCCAGGACCCCCATCAGATTCAGGCCCGCCCGGCCTTGATCTCGCGGGTGCGCGCCGCCGACCTGGTGGTCTGCACGGGTGCCGAGTTGGAGATCGGCTGGATGCCAGTGCTGCTGCGCCAGGGCGCCAGTGCCAAAGTCCAACCTGGAAGCCCGGGCTATTTCGAGGCGGCCCGCTATGTTCGCCTGCTGGAGGTGCCGACCCGGCTCGACCGCGCCGATGGCGATGTTCACGCCGCCGGAAATCCTCACATTCAGACCGATCCCCGCAATATCCGGACCGTAGGCATCGCGCTGGCCCAACGCATGGCCGAACTTGACCCCGGACATGCCGCCACCTACCGGGATCGCGAACAGGACTTCCGCGCCCGTCTGGACGCCGCTCTCGGGCGCTGGCGGATTGAGGCCGCCCCGCTCAAGGGCTTGGCGGTGGCGACGCAGCATAAGAACTGGATTTATCTTCTCGACTGGCTAGGAATGACCGAAGCTGCCACCCTCGAGCCGAGACCCGGTGTGCCGCCCAGCGCCGGCTATATCGCCCAGATGGTGGACGAATTGCCCAGGAAAAATGTCCGCATGATCCTCTACGCGGCCTACCAAGACCCAACCCCGTCGGCGTTCGTCTCCAACAAGACCGGTATTCCGGCGGTGCTGTTGCCGTTCACTGTCGGCGGCACTGGTCAGGCGGGTGACCTGATCTCGTTCTACGACGATACCATCCGCCGGCTGCTGTCAGGAATCAAGGTCGATGCTCACTCCCACTGAGTTCTTCATCCTGGTGCCAGCCTTCCTGGCTGGTCTGCTGGTACTCGCCACCCATGTGCCGCTGGGGCGCATGGTATTGGATCGCGGCATTGTCTTTATCGACCTCGCTATCGCCCAGGTAGCGGGGCTGGGTGTGGTGGTGGCCGATGGGTTGGGCTGGGAACCCAATGGGCTGTCTGTCCAGGCCAGTGCGGTGAGTGCCGCCATGTTGGCCGCGGCATTTCTGATTTGGACAGAACGGCGATTGGCCGATGTGCAAGAGGCCATCATTGGTGTGGTGTTCGTGGTGGCCGCAAGCGCCGAGATCATCCTGTTCAGTTTCAACCCTCATGGGGCCGAGCATCTCAAGGACTTGCTGGTGGGTCAGATCATCTGGGTGGCGAGCGGACAGTTGATTGCCGCCGCGGTGGTGACCGCGGCTGTGCTTGCCGTCGCCGTCCGTTTCGACCTCGGCAAGCACCGCGCCCTGTTCTACGCCTTGTTTGCGGTGTCCATCACCGTTTCGGTGCAGTTGGTCGGCGTGTTCCTGGTGTTCGCCTCGCTGATCATCCCCGCGCTGACGGCACGGGGTGCCAAACGGCCGGTGCTGGCCGGCTACGGGGTGGGAGTGGCCGGCTACGTCCTGGGGCTGTTGTTGTCGGCGCTACTCGACCTGCCCACCGGTGCGGCGATTGTCTGCGCCCTGGCAGCGACTGGCGCCGTGGTTGCTGTTGCACGCTGGCGCCTCGGCCTGTCCATCGGGGCAATTTGGAGTGCAGGCCGCTAAGTAGAGGCCGCGTCCGCGGCCACATAATGGTCGTGAGGGCGTTACCGTATTGCGGACACGCTTCCCGGCGCGATTGGTGCCGCATGACCGCGCATCACGGTATGGGTGCTGCATAACCGCGCATGGCGGTATGGTTTATCATCGACATGCTCAACAGGATATTTCAGCGCGCTCGGTGCAGAATTCGCGCCCATCGTGTTCGATATTCGCCGCGAGTGTTGCAACAGCATATACGTTGGGGCGTTGGGGAGAAGCGGCACCCAATGCCCAGAGTCGAATTGACCGTGACCGTGTCAGAACCTTATGGCGACGAAGCAACGAGCCAAAAAAAGCTCCGATCGTTCGGGAACAGCAAATTTGACGATTTAACCGGGGGTGCTCAAATAAAATGAGGTCGATCGGCTAGGCGAATCTGAAGTAAGATGATGCACACCGGGAGGAATG